>NZ_JBEXLC010000055.1:0-53991 GCF_040609795.1 Nocardia sp. NPDC004604 | reverse complement strand
GGCAGCAAGGACTGTGTGGAAGTTGCCTTCCTCGGTGACGGTCAGGTTGGCGTGCGGGACTCCAAAAACCCGACCGGCCCGGCTCTCGTGTTCACGCCGAGCGAGTGGGATGCGTTCATTGCCGGTGCGAAGGGGCATGTCGAGTGATTGCTGATTTGTTGAATGCGGATTGGTTCAAGAGCACTCGCAGCGGGGCCAGCAAGGACTGTGTGGAAGTTGCCTTCCTCGATGACGGCCAGATCGGCGTGCGCGACTCGAAGAACCCCACGGGCCCCGCGCTCGTCTTCACACCCGTTGAATGGGATGCCTTCACTGCTGGCATAGCCGACGGAGAGTCCAAGCGTCCGTAAGGGTTTCGCCCCGAAGACCCACGCGGCCCCCAGCATCAAAGCTGGGGGCCGCTTTGTGTCCGCGGACCTCCCAGGCCGATGCACGCTCGAGTCAGACGTTGCGCTCCAGCGCGGCCGTGATGAGTGCCGCGCTACTGAGACGCCGTTCGTCTGCGATCGACTGCGGCCAGGATCAACGCGCGGGCAATGTCACCGGTGACGGACAATTCGGCGAGCATGTCGAACGTTCGCCCATACGTCGCGACTTCGCGTGGCTGGGTGACGGTCAGCTCGGCCGTGATGGTTTCCACGGTGGTCACGCGGTCGTCGAACATCACGAAATTGGTTGTCTGCTGCGGAATCTCAGCGGTGGCCGGGACGATGCCGAGGGTGACACGCGGGAGCCCGGCGGCGACGAGCAGGCGGTCCAGCTGGCCGAGCATCACCGAATCGTTGCCGACGGTGGTCAGTAGCGCCTGCTCGGCTAACAGGACGTGAAACCGGCGGTCGCCGTGGTAGAGGAATCGCTGACGCTCCATGCGCTTGGCGATGCCTGTGTCGATATCGTTCGGGAGTCGGTGCCGCATGATAGATCGCTCGAGGATCGCTCGCGCGTACTCGGGAGTCTGCAAAATTCCTGGGATCAGGACGTTCTGATAGATACGCGTCAGCTGGGTCCGCTCGGCCAGCTTGACCAGTTCATCTTGGCCGCGCCCGGTCCCGGTGCTGAGCAGACGCCGCATTTCCATGTAGGCGGCGTCGATGTTGTGCAGGGTGGCGAGCAGGTCCGCGAGTTCATCCTCGGCACCAGCATGGGCGCAGTAGGCGCGGACGTCGGCGTCAGAGGCACGCAGCTTGCCGTATTCGAGTTTGGATATCTTCGATTCGTGCCAGTCTGCCAGCGCGGCGAGCTGACGCCCGGAAAGCCCTGCCCTACGCCGAATCTCGCGCAAGCGTTGGCCGAGGGCCTCCCGAGCATCTCGAGCGGCGTTCGTCACCGGGTATCGACCGAGTTGAGGTAGTCGGCGTACGGCGTTGCCAGCGCCCATAACCGATCTCGTACACCGCGGCACCGGTCGACGATCTCCAGGTCGGAAGTAACCGCCATTCCTGCGGGCCGCCCGTCCCGGTCGACCAGATTGAACGCGACGAGCTCATCGTCGAACAGCCACCAGTCATCCGGCGGAACGTTCCCGGCATGGTGCCGCGGGACATACCGGATGTCTTCGCCGGCGGCGACGTTGCTCACCGTGATCGACAGCAACCACCGTTGATAGTCGGAGTGCGGGACGGTCACGACACGCACCCTACGCACTGTGACACCGCGCCCGACCGTCTCCCGCATGAATTGCGCCCACGGCCGTTGGCCGTAATCGGTCGGGTCGGGCTCGCCCGCGAGGAACCGTCTCAGGCCTTCCGATTCCGACGCCACCGCATAGGTATCGCGCACCTCGAGGTGGAATGCCTCGTGCCGACACTTGCGGAACAGGTCATCAGCGGCGGGTCCGTGGACTAGCAGCACCGTAGAACGTCCTCTCTAGCTTCGGCACCTCGATCGCGGTCTCGTCGACGGCCAGTGTGAGCCGACCGAGTGTTTCGTCGTCTGTGACGGGGCGGCCTGACAGGCGGAAGGTGCCGCGGCCGGTATCGGTCATCGTCGCACCGATGAACGTATCCGGATCGGCGAATCCTGGTAGCAGGTGGGGGATTTCAATGGTGTCAGCCTGGTCGGTTCGCCACCCCTGGACAAGAAAACTGTCCTGGTCGGTGGCGTACAGAGTCGGGCAGTCACGATCTCCGGACCCGCCCTTGCCAAGGAATGTCAGCCGCATGTCGGCCCCCTTAGTTGTGAAACGCGCGGTGTTTCCGCACCTTCCGATCATCCGCCCCGTGCAAGAACTCGGTTGGCAAACCGCGAATTCTTCCAAGTTTTTGCAAACTCATGGCTCGGGTGGTGGCTGGATTCGTACCGTCCGAGGTGGGCGCTCGGGGCCGTGTCAGTCGTCACTGGCCTCGAGTTGCCTCACCATCGACGACGGAGGGTGAGAGATGGCGCTCACTGAGCCACAGGCCAAAGTGTTGGCCGCACTGGCGATTCTGAAACCCACGCAAGCACTGACAGTGCGCGAACTCTGCGGCCACGCTCGTCGCGCCGAGGCCGCCACGCGCGCAGCGGTGCAGGGGCTCGCCGATTCCGGTCTCGCCCATGGTTCCCGCACAGTCCCGGTCGGCTGGCGGATCACCGACCACGGACGGTCACTGATCAACGCACGGCCATACCGAGAATTCTTGCCGCGCAACGACGCTGCCACTGTGAGCGCGAACGGGGCAGGCCAGTGAGGCCAACACCTACCGCGATCGGTTACCTACGCAAAGACATCTCGGGTGTCTCCCAAGACTGGGACGAGATCCAGATCCGCAGCCGCGCAAAACGTCTCGGCTACGACCTCGCCAAAACCGTGACGTTCGGTGCCGAGACCGTCGACCCCGAGGGACGGCTGGTCAACGTGGTCCAAGCCCTCGATGTCGACGCGGTCATCGCGCCCACCCTCGAACACTTCGGCGGCCAAGTACCGCAACGGCTTGTGCAGCAGTGCGAGCTGAACACCGTGAACCCCGCAGCGACCTACGCGCCGCACGCTCCGATTCGGTTTGTCGAGGCAGGCGGTGCAGAACCCCCGATGCAAGCAACGACGTTCGAAGGGAGGTGACCAACAGATGATGGCGCGAGTGGAGGACCCCGGGCCCGATGGCAACAGCCACGACAACTGGAATCAAGACCCTCGCGAAGACCGAGGCGACGACGTAATTCGGCCGTGGGGGCGATAGCTGCACCGAGTCGCAAGTAGTAGCTCTCCACAACCAAGGCGGCCCGACCCTCGTGCGTGAGGGCCGGGCCGTCTTCTTGGAATCCCTGATGGAGGAAACAATTGAAGATCATCAGAGCCGCTCTCGCGGCGTGCGCAATCACCGCATCGATGTTCGGTGCGATCACCCCGCCAGCCGACGCGGCACCGACACTGGTCAACGGGCCGTGCCTGTTCGGGCACGTCGACCCCCACAACGACAACAGCGCGTGCCGCGGCAGCGACTCCGCGAAGTGGCCCGAATCCGAAGGGACTCCGGCCGGAACCCCGAAACTCAGCTGCTCGAGGCTCAACGACGGTCAGCACGTGAAGGTACGTCAACCTGATGGCAGCTGGGGCTACTTCCTGTGCCGCAAACACACCGATCTGATGGGCCCGGACTACTGGGATTGGGACGAAATCCTCGGGATGTGATGGGAAAATAAGTCACATGACGACCAGCGAAGGACTTGTTTTCACCCCGCGATACGCGGACGTGATCAGGTCAGCGGAGTCCATCGCCCGCGAACGTGGCGACGGCTACGTCGGGGTCGAGCATCTGATGCTTGCCATCCTCGCCAATGAGGACTCGGTCCCAACCCAGGAACTCCAGTCCATGGGCATCGAACCAGACCGGATCGCATCCGCCCTGACCGCGACGATGGACAGCGACAGTTTCAAGGCGGTACGCAACCGCGCCCGGTTCCTCGACGGCCGCGTGGTCGAGCATTTCCCGGACGGGCGGATCGTCACCGAGCACCCGGACGGCACGGTCACCGAGCACCACGAGTAGGTCGCCGAGGTCCTGAAACGCCGAATGCGCCTTGCTTCCGAGGACAACATTTGGGTTCACGTGGTCGTCGCAACACTCTCGATGTGAGAGGTTGCGGCGACCGTGTCGATTTCGGAGGATGTGGCCCGGTTCGGTGATCAGCTGATCGAGTTGGTCGGTGCAGGGGAGGCAGTGCGGGGAAGCTGCTGCGGCGTTGGGGATTTCGCGACAGCGGTGTCATGCGATCCTGCAGCGGAGGGCGTTGAGCTCGGCAAGCCCAGAGGGGCGAGGGGACCGCTTTGCGTCCACAGGACGTTCTGCTCCGCGCTGCGGGGAACGCGATTCATCGCGCCCACCGCGCACCTTTTCGTTGGCGTGTCGGTATCTGAACGTGGCGTGAGCGAATGTCCAGTACGGGACAATCAGGACATTCCTCACTCGTTATCGAGGCATCGAAGCACCTGGAAGGAGCATCGATCATGGAGCCCGAGAACACCGCCAAAGCCGCGAGCCCGGTCAATCCGGTACGTGTCCGAGGAGATCTCGATCCCGCGCTATCGCGGTGGATGTGGCTGGTCAAGTGGATCCTGGCCATCCCACACGCCATCATTCTGATTTTCCTGTACATCGCGTACGTGATCGTTTCGGTCATTGCATTCTTCGCGATCCTGATCACCGGGCAGTATCCGCGCGCGCTATTCGACTTCAATGTCGGAGTCATGCGTTGGGGGTGGCGGGTCGGCTTCTACGCCTACTCGGTGCTCGGCACCGATAAGTACCCGCCGTTCAGTCTGCAATCGGATCCCGACTATCCGGCGGATCTGGAGATCGACTACCCGGAGCAGCTGAGTCGTGGTCTGGTGCTGGTGAAGTGGTGGCTGCTGGCCATTCCGCACTATCTGATCCTCGGCGCGGTCTTCAGTGCCGGTGTGGGCGGCGGCGACAACGGCTGGGGCGGATTCACGCTGGCCAATGTGCTGCTGCTGGTCGCTGTGGTGGCACTGCTTTTCACCGCGGTGTATCCCAAGGGTCTGTTCGACTTCCTGCTCGGCGTGCATCGCTGGTCCATCCGGGTCGGTGCCTATGCCTCGCTGATGCGTGACGAATACCCGCCGTTCCGGCTCGACCAGGGCGCGCGTGAACCCGAAAGTGACTGAATAGCAATAGAATCGGGAGCCGGACAGCGAGTCGCGGTCACCACGCGGATTCATAGATCCGCCGGACCACATCCTCGATGTCCGGCTCTTCTATGGACAGATCGCGCACCTCCGCGCGATCGGACACGGCGGCGAGAACCTGTGCGGCCGTGGTTGCTTCGGCATCGAAGGCCAAACGCTGCCGCATCCCGTTGCCCTCGCTGGTCAGCAGTTCGGTACTCGGCAGATCGTCGAGATTGCGGGTGGGTTCGACCAGATCGACGACCAGCACCCGTCGGGCGCCCACCCGCACCGCGAGTCCGGTCAGTGAACCGTCGTACACCAGGCTGCCGCGGTCGACGACGAGCACGCGATCGCAGAGCCGTTCGATATCGCCCATATCGTGGGTGGTGAGCAGCAGCGTGGTGCCGCGCTCGGTGCGTTCGGCGCGGAGGAATTCGCGTAGTCGCTGTTTCGACAGCACATCCAGGCCTATGGTCGGCTCGTCGAGAATGACCAGTTCGGGCGAGTGCAGCAGCGCCGCGGCGACCTCGGCCCGCATGCGCTGACCCAGCGAGAGCTGGCGCACCGGGGTATCCAGCGTCTCGGCCATCTCCAACTGTTCGACCAGCTCGTAGGTGCGTTTTTGCGCGACATCGGATTCCAGCCGATGGATCGCGGCCAGGATCGAAAACGATTCGCGCAGTGGCAGATCCCACCACAGCTGGGAGCGCTGGCCGAAGACCACCCCGATGCGGGCGGCGAGTTCGCGCCGCTGGCGCACCGGGTCCAGACCACAGGTGCGCACCGTGCCCGAGGTCGGGACCAGGATGCCGGTCAGCATTTTGATCGTGGTGGATTTGCCCGCCCCGTTCGCCCCGATATAGCCCACCGCCGAGCCGCGTTCGATTCGGAACGTCATCCGGTCGACCGCGGTGAGCGTCTCGCGGCTGCGTCGCCAGCGGTGCCCGTTCTTGCGATGCAGCGTGAATTCTCTTGTCAGATTCTCGATGTCGATGATCGAGTCCGGTAGCGCGCTCTCTACCACGCTTATCCGCCCCCTCCTTGATAGTGCCGAGTACCTAGTCGCCACAAGCCCAACGCGAGCAGCCACACCCACAGCGCCGCCAACGGTGTCAACCAGGCCAGCCAGGATGGCAGCAGCGGCGGGCCGGGTAGGTGCAGGAGTGCGATGGTCGGTAGGTACGCCGTGAACGCGACCGGAATGGCGAAGCCGAACACCAGCTTCAGCGATGTCGGGAACACCGAAGCGGGTTGCATGGCGGCGAACGAACCCCCGTAGGTGAAGCTGTTGGTCAGTTCCGAACCGTCGATCAGGTAGAACTGTGCGCCCGCGGCGCAGACGAACAGGCCGCCGAAGACGGCGACACCACTTATCAGGGTGGTCGTCAAGAGTACGAAAGTCCGGGGCCCCCAATCGATATCGTTGCGAATAAGTCCCGATCCGAGCACGATGATCGCCACCGAGGCGCGCGCCAACCGGCGCAGTGAAATATCGCTGGTGATCAGCTGCAGCAGTAGTGGTTGGGGGCGTAGGTGGTAGGCGTCGAGCGTACCGAGCCGGATGAGCGTCGGTAGCGAATCGAGGTGGCCGAACAGGACTTGGGCCAGCGCGAATCCGGTATTGCTGAGGCCGAACAGCAATAGTGCGCCGTTCAGGTCGAGCCCGCCGAGCACCCGGACGTTGTGGTAGATGACCCACACCTCGGCGAACTCGACAACGCCGATCAGGAAGGCGCTGAATACCTCACTGGCGAAGGACAATCGGTAGGTGCGTTGGGCCCGTATCCGGGATCGCAACACGGCCGCGTAGGGGGTGAACCGGGTTCCGGCCGGTAGGGGCGTATACGGAGGCTCAGCCACCTTGCACCTCCAGCCTGCGACGTCCGGCCGCCAACAGCACGCGGCCGATCGCACCGACCGCGAGCACCCAGAAGACCTGTGTGGCAACGACCGTCACGGCGGTCAGTCCGGTGACCCGACCCGACAGGATGTCGATCGGCGACTGCAGGATCGACGGGAACGGGGTGGCCTGCGCGACGGTGCGCAGCCATGCCGGGAACATGTGCACCGGAACAAATAGCCCGGCCAGGAACGTGCCGCAAATCTGGTATAGCACCCGAATGCCGCGTGTCTCCACCACCCAGAATCCGATCAATCCGACGGCGAAAAGGCATAGAAACGACAACGCAACGGCCAGAACCACACTGACCAGTCCGAGTAGGTAGGGGCCCGGTGTGCCGGGCATGGCGAGCCCGAAGGTGAACACGCCGACCAGCACACTCGGCGCGCCGCGCGGCAGGATCGTGCAGGCGGCGCGGCCGAGATCGATGGTGAGATAGCTGAATTGGACATCGACCGGACGCAGGAAGTCGATCGCGATATCGCCGTTCTTGACCCGGTCCACTAATTCCAGTGGTGGACCCATGAATTGGGTCGCGCCGAGCAGGGCCTGTGACAGCCAGACGTAGGCGCCGATCGATCCCGCGTCGTAACCACCGAACCCGCCCGAGGCGCGCACCGCGGCCATCATGACCGCGGCGCGGACGAACCCGAAGATGCAGTTGGTGAAGAGTCCGGCGAACATCGCGAGTTTGTACTGGGATTGGCGCCGGAATCCGGCCCGGGCGAGATAGAGATACAACCGTGCGGTTCGGAACCAGGGCGCTGCCACGGGCAGCGATCTGTCGCTCTCCACACTGCCGCGCACAAACGGTTAACTCTACGGCGACCAGGCGGACGCGCGGTAGGTGTGCGCGCGATTTTTGGAAAAGTGCTACAAAGCCGGTGCGCCGATGTTAGAAACACAGTCACTTCAGATTTGCGCCGTCGCATCGAGTGGGCGGAGTCGCTCGCGCACGACAGGAAGGATCGTCGATGACTGTCGTCCCGATGACCGTTTTCGAGTCACTCGAGTCCAACGTGCGCGGGTACTGCCGAGCCTGGCCCGCCGTCTTCGATACCGGCAGCGGCGCCTGGCTGCGCGATGAGAACGGCAAGGACTACCTGGACTTCTTCGCGGGCGCAGGTGCACTCAACTACGGCCACAACAACCCCATCCTCAAGCGGGCGCTGATCGACTACATCGTCGGTGACGGGATCACCCACAGCCTCGACATGTCGACCGTCGCCAAGCGGGGACTGCTCGAGGCCCTGCGTGACCGGATCTTCGCGCCGCGCGGTCTGGACTTCAAGGTGCAGTTTCCCGGCCCGACCGGTGCGAATGCCGTTGAGGCCGCGCTGAAGCTGGCCCGAAAAGTCACCGGCCGCCAGACCGTTGTCAGCTTCACCAACGCCTTCCACGGCATGTCGCTGGGCGCGTTGGCGGTGACGGGCAATGCCGCCAAACGCGCCGGAGCCGGCGTGCCGCTGCCGCATGTGACGCCCATGCCCTACGACGGATTTCTCGACGAGCACGACGATCTGCGGTGGCTGCGGCGCGCGCTGGATGATTCGTCCTCTGGCCTGGACAAGCCCGCCGCGGTGATAGTGGAGACGGTGCAGGGGGAGGGCGGGGTGAATGTCGCACGCGCGCAATGGCTGCGGCAGTTGGCCGAGTTGTGCTCGGCGCGTGGCATTTTGCTGATCGTCGACGATGTGCAGATGGGTTGCGGACGGACCGGCGGGTTCTTCTCGTTCGAGCTGGCCGGTATCACGCCCGATATCGTGACGCTGTCCAAATCGATCGGCGGCTACGGATTGCCCATGGCGCTGGTGCTCTTCAAGCCCGAACTCGATCAGTGGGCGCCCGGCGAGCACAATGGCACCTTCCGCGGCAACAATGCGGCATTCGTCACCGCGCGGGTGGCGCTCGAGCACTACTGGTCCGATACCGCACTGGAGTTCGCGACGCTGGCCAAGGGCGAGCTCGTGGCGGCCGCCCTCGCCGATATCGCGGCGGCGTTCCCGGGTGTGTCGACCCGTGGGCGTGGGCTGGTGCACGGACTCGTCTTCGAGGACGCCTCACGTGCGGGCAAAGTATGTCAACTCGCCTTCGAACGCGGGCTGCTGGTCGAAACCTCGGGCTCCGCCGACGAAGTGGTAAAGCTGTTGCCGCCGTTGACCATTACCGAGGACGAGCTCAACTGTGGGCTGGCACTGCTCGCCGGTGCGGTCGAGGTCATCTGCGGATAGTCACCGGCGCGCCGGTCCGATATCGATCACCGGATGGGCGCTCGGATCCAGTCGCGGGGCGCACGCGGCGACTCCGGCCAGCAGCACGATGATCAGCGCTATCCGTATCGACAACTGATACCTCCCGAAATAGCAGCCCCGGGGGTGTCGACCCTACTGCGCGTTCAACCGTTGCCCAGCGCTGGCCATGGCGTGGCGTTTCGGCGGTCGATACTCCCGGCAGACCAGGTTGGACCTGCGGTTTTTCCCGCTCCGCCGGCTCGTTCGCCGAGCGCGGGTTGGGACCGCTCGTGAACGGGCCTGGTCACCGACCAGGGCAGCGAGCGAACTTCAGCCCGGTGGACACCGCCGACAACTGGCTGCACTTCGGTCTCGGTGCCGGCATGGTCGCGCTCGGGGCGTTGTTCGGATTTTCGGCCTTCAGGGCTACCGGGCGCCGAATCCGTCTCGATAGGTGCGAGATACCTGATGAACCCCGCATCGAGGGGAGTTCATCCAATTTCGTACTCGGTTTATCGGCTTTCAGGGGTGCATCAACTGGTGACGTAGGGGAATGCTCGTAGTAAGGGTCGCGGTTCCGCGCGGGCCGTGACTCCGCCGTAGGAGGTGATGAACGTGTCGGAGTCGCCAACGCTGCCGGTTCGCCTCTGGCGTGTGCAGCCCTGGAATCTCAGCCCACTGATGCGGATATCGGATCGCATGCAGGGGATCATGCGGATTCTGGTCGTCCTGATCGTGCTGATCGCGGTGCCGATCGCGGCGGCAGCAGGGACCGCCGCCTACGGCACGGCCTCGGCGCGGATCCGCACCGAGAATGCGTCGAAAGTCGCTGTGACTGCCACCATCACCGGCAATCCCGTGCGGGCCACGGCACCGGTCGCGGACCGAAACGGCTCGATGGTCGAGCACTACCAGGCGCAGGTGTCCTGGACCCGCGACGGAAAGTCCGCGACCGCGATAGTCGGCGTCCCCGATAACGCAAAAGCGGGTCAGCCGACCCCGGTCTGGCTCGGCCCGGACGGACTCCCGACCAGCGCCCCGCTGCGATCCAGCCTCGCCGCCGTGCACGGCATCAGTGTCGGCGCGGCCGTGCTGCTCGAAATCTGGCTCGGCGCGGCAGCCTTCCTCTGCGCCACCACCTGGGCCCTCGACCGCCAGCGCCATATCCACTGGGATCGCGAGTGGCGCCAGATCACCCACCCGACCGGCCAGGGCAGCCAATGAGCTGTCCGGACTCAGACCGTCAGGAAGGCATGGGTGACCTGGTTGAAATAGTCGGCGCGTTCCCACTGCACCCAATGCCCGGCGTTCGCGGCGAGTAGCAGATCGCAGTTGGGCATGATGTCCGCCAACATCTTTCCCCCGCTGGGGCGGTTGACCTTGTCGGCGCTGCCCCAGATCACCAGCGTCGGAGTGCCCAACTCGGCCAGCCGGCTGTCGCGGGTGAAATCCATCCGCCACAGGGTGCGCAGGCCGGACGGGCGGCGCAGTGGCGGATTCGCGATGACCTCGGGGTCGATGCTCGACTGGTAGCGGGTGTCGATGACCTCGGCGGGCACCGCACTGCCGTCGAAGACGAGGTCTTCGCGGATGAAGGTTTCCAGCTTGTCACGGGAGGGGCCGGAGCCGCCGTAGTACGCGAGGAGATGTTGCAGCCCGGTGGTCGGTAGCGCGCGGGTGGTGCCGATTCCGCCGGGGCCCATCAGGACCATGCGGTCGACACGATCGGGCGTGTCCAGTGCCAGTCGCAGTGCGCACGCGCCGCCGTAGGAGTTGCCGACCAAATGCGCCTTGCGAATGTCGAGTCGGTCGAGCAGGCCGCGAATGGAGTTGGCCAGATAGCCGAACGGGTCGTTCTGGTCGACACCCTTGCTGGACCGTCCATAGCCGGGCAGATCCGGCACGATCACCCGGAAGCTCTTCGCCAATTCGGCGATATTGCGGGAGAAGTTGGCGACCCCGGAGGCGCCGGGGCCGCCCCCGTGCAGCAGCAATACGGCCGGGCCTGCGCCGGTCTCGGCGTAGAAGATCGTTTTGCCGCCTACGTCGACGGTCTGCTCGATCATCGTCGGTGTGCTCATTTTCGCTGTCCCTTATCGGTGAATCATTCTGTTGGGCTCGATATTTCGGCTGCCACCGTGAGTCCCTTCGGCGGTGACGGCAACGTCTCGTTCGCATCGGCGGCGGCGTAGACGAACCCGTCGGGCCGCAGCGCCAGCACCGTCGCGTCGTGCTGACGCATCCAGTCGACCAGGGCGTTGTCGATATCGACGGCAGCCCCTTGCGATATCGCCGTCCCCGCTGGTTGGAGCCGCATCAGGGGCACCCCGGCGGCCGTCCACTCGGGCCAGGCGCGTGCCGGTCCGAGATGGATCAGCCGCCACCCCGCTCCGATCACATCGTCGAGTCGCTCGCGGTCGCCGACCTCGTCGAGCACCCAGGGCTGTGGTGGTAGGTGTCCCACCGCCGCGTGCTTCGACGGGGAAAGCAAACCCTTCGGATAGTGGGCCGCCGGAAACCATTTGGCGCTGCGTAGGTAATCGCCGACGAACGGAAGTCGCATGGCTGCGCGGAAGGCGATATTTCGCGCGGCGGTCACCGGTGGCCGCCGCTCGGTGATGACGCGACCGAAAAAGACTGCGGCCTTGGTCACTTCGCGGACATGTGGTTGGCGTTCCGCCTCGTAGCTGTCGAGCACGCTCTCGGGCAGCGATCCGGTGACCACCGCGGCGAGCTTCCAGCACAGATTCGCCACATCGCGGACCCCGGCGGCCATGCCCTGTCCGATCCACGGCGGCATGACATGTGCGGCATCACCGGCCAGAAAGATGCGGCCGACCCGCCACCGATCGGCGAACCGGACATGATGGCTGTAGACGACCGCACGAAGAATTTTGACTTCACTGTCGGTAATGCCCTGGGCATTGAGCAGACGCCACACGGCGGCATCGGTGACGAGTTCCTTTTCGTCTTCACCGGGCAGTACGGGGAACTCCCAGCGGTGATGACCGAGTGGGGTGGGGCAGTCCACGGCCGGTCGGGCCGGATTGCAATGGAACCGCAGCCGATCGTGGGTCGGCCATTCATTGATGACCTCGGTATCGATGACGACCCAGCGGTCCTCGTAGGTGCGCCCCTCGAAACCCACCCCGAGCAGCCCGCGGGTCGGGCTGGAGCCGCCGTCGGCGGCGATCACATAGGACGCGCGTATGCGCTCGAAGGTGTCCGCGCGCAGATCGGCGACCAGCAATTCGACGCCGTCGTCGTCTTGACGGGTGCGCATACATTCGTGCTGCAGAAGGACTTTCACATTCGGATACCGGTCCACACCGTCGCGGAGCACCTGCTCGAGCGCAGGCTGGTAAATGAACACCTGCGTGGGATGGCCATTGCCGCGCGGTGCCGGGACGAAGTTCAGAAACGAGCGTCCCGCGTCGTCGACGAACTCGAGCGGCTTATCCGCCAGCATGTCCTGCACGAGGCGTTCGGCCAGGTCGAGCCGCTGCCAGATGCGGATGACCTCCTCGTCGGTCGCGATCGCCCTGGCCCGGCTGTAGATGGACTCGTCTCGTTCGATGACGACGACCTCGAGGCCGAGTCGGCCGAGGAAGTTCGCGGCAGTCACACCGGACGGGCCGTAGCCGACGATCGCGACATCGTAGGAGCGCTGGACGGTCACGTCGAGACCTCTCGTCATTGGGGGGCTTTCGACCCGAAGGACCACATCCGGGGATTGTTCCCGTAGCGGCCACCACAGTATGATGATTTCATCAGAACGTCAATGGATCATCAGAAGCGCGGAGAGGGTCAGTAGCCGACCTGCTGAAACCTCGACATCGTCGCACGGCCTGATCTCGCGCAGGCAACATGTTTCCGCACTTTCTGACAAAATCATCAGATTCACTTGACGGAGTGCTGCCTCGCAACTGATGATTTGATCATTAGAGGCTGTGGAGGTAGCTGTGACGAGCATCGACAAAGGTGTCGGCATCGGATGGACGGTGCGGTTCGGCGGACACGAAATCTACGGTGCGGCCGGATCCGGTCCGTCGGTGCTGAGTCGGGAGACGCGGTCATGAGCGGCTTTCTGCGCCCGAATATCGACGGTTCGGTTTTCGGTGCCGTCCATCTGGGTTATGTAGTCGTGCAATCGAATCGGCTGCCCGACTGGCGGCGGTTCGCTGCCGACGCGATCGGGATGCACGTGGACGAGACCGGCGCGGACGCGCTGCGCTTCCGTCTGGACGATCGCGCCTGCCGATTCCTGGTCCAGCGCGGCCCCGCCGAGGATGTCATGGCCTTGGGCTGGCAGGTCGATGATCACGAGTCCTTCGACCGCATCGTCGCCCGGGTGGCCGATCGTGGTGTCCCGATCACCGAGGGCACATCGGCGGAGGCGGCCCTGCGCGGGGTGGAGCGACTGTGGCGCTTCGCTGGCCCGAAAGGTTTGGCGCAGGAGATCTTCACGGTTGCGGTGACCACACCGGATCCGCTGCGGATGCTCAGCTCGGGCTGGGTGACGGGGGACGCCGGAATGGGACACGTCGCGATCATTTCCCGCGAACCGGAGTCGATGCGCGGCTATTACCACACCGTTTTCGACTCCCGACTGAGCGACTACATCGACGAGAACGTCTCCGGGCTGAAGATGAAGATCCGATTCCTGCGGGTCAACGAGCGCCACCACTCGATCGCGATCGCCAACCTGCGCGGGGTGAAGATCGATCCGATTCGAACTCGGGTGCAGCACATCAATATCCAGTCCGCGACGTTGGATGACATGCTCGCATCCTTCCAGCGCGTCAAGGATCTGGGTTTCCGCATGGCGTGGTCGGTCGGGCAGCACACCAACGACCGCGAACTGTCGTACTACTGCGTGACGCCGTCCGGATTCGAGCTCGAGGTCGGCTGGAACCCGATCGTGATCGGTCCGGAACTCGAATCCACCTGGGAGCCGACGACCTATCGGGGCATCAGTATCTGGGGTCACTCAACGGTCGGCGAGACGGTGCTGGACAAGTTCGCTCAGTTCCGCCAGGCCCTGCGCACGGTGAGCACGCCGGAGATCACGGTTCCGGAACTCATCGATGGAGGCCTAACCAACCGGCCACACCGCACTCGCGGCCATGGCCGAGGCGAGCCACGGCTCTCGGACAATGGTCGAAGCGGTCGAACTCGGCTGGGATGATATGGGACCGGCTCCGCAGCGGTGGACTTCGCTCGGCATCGTGGCGCCGCTCGAGCTGCTCTTCTGGTGGGGCCCGGCTGCCCGATCGACGCCCAATTCTGCTGGTTCGGCTGATGACTCGGGTCGGCACCTGGGAGGAAGCGCACGGCGAGACCGGCGATGGCATGTTCGTGCGGCAAATACTGCTGCAGCCAATGGGTTTCGGTGGACCGGCGCCATACCGAGCCGACTGCAATTCACGCAGTGGATGGGTCCGATCGAATCCCATATCCCCGACGGATCGGTGCAGCTCACGATGTCGATTACTGCGAGATCCTCATCTGGTCAAAGGGAAACACTCCCTTCCCGCTCTCAACTTATAGCGCACCCGGGGGCTTGCGGCAAGACCCGGGGCATGCTGCAGAATCGCAGACCGAGTTCAGAACCTGCGGAAATGGGAGTACCGAATGCGTGTTGTCGACGAGCCGGGACGCGACGAAATACTTCGAGAGGAACGGCGCGTGACCGACACCGACGTGATCATCGTGGGCGCCGGCCCGACCGGCCTGATGCTGGCCGCTGAGCTGCGCCTGGCCGGAGTGCGACCGCTGATACTGGAGCGCCAGCCACAGCTCCGGGACACCCCGAAGGCCCACGGTCTCGGCGGGCAGATCCTGCAACTGCTGCGCTACCGGGGCCTGCTGGAACGGATCCGCGCGGCCGTCACCGACCCCACGCCGGCTCCCATATTCCCGTTCGGGGGAGTGCATCTGGACTTTACGCACCTGGCAGATCCCCCACTGGAAGGTTTGCCGCTCCCGCAGCGGCGACTCGAGCGCCTGCTCGACGAACACGCTCGTGAACTGGGCGCCGACATCCGCCGCGGACACGAGGTAGTCGGGGTGAGCCAGGACGACGCCACGGTGACCGCGGATGTGCGCGGGCCGGACGGACCGTATCGGGTGACCGCCCGATATCTGGTGGGCTGCGACGGGGCGCGCAGCCGGGTCCGCGGCCTGGCGGGCATCCCGTTCCCCGGCACCACTTATCCAGAAGTCAACCGGCTCGCGCAGGTCACCATGCCCGATTCGGTGACCATGCTCGACAACGGCGATCTCGACGTTCCCGAACTGGGCCGGATCCGTGCGGGTTTCACCCGAACAGACCGCGGTGTGTTCGCGGTCGGGTCACTCACCCCCGGGGTTCTGTTCCTGCAAACCACGGAGGACGAGCTCACCGAAGTCGACGATGACGTGCCGATGACCATGACCGAGCTCCAGGCGAGCATCCGGCGTTTACTCGGCGGCAATCTCCCCTTGGGAGACCCGATTCGGCTGTCGCGCTACCAATTTCAAGCTCGTCAGGCCGAACGGTACCGTGACGGGCGGATCCTGCTCGCTGGCGATGCGGCCCACCTGCTGCCCGCCACCGGCTCGGCGATCAATGTCGGCATGCTCGACGCGGTCAACCTTGCCTGGAAGTTGGCCGCCGATATCAACGGCTGGGCGCCGACCGGCCTGCTGGACACATATCACGATGAACGCCACTTCGCCGGTGCCCGCGCACTGCTACAGACCCGAGCCCAGGTGGCACTGCGGCGCGGACACGACCCGGCCGCCGAAGCACTTCGGGCGGTTATCCAGGAACTGCTCGTCGACGAGCAGCCATTGCGCCGCATGGGAGCCCTTATCGCGGGCACCGACATCCGCTACCCACTACCGAACTCCGACCAACACGCTCTGACCGGCACTTTCGCACCCGACCTCACCCTGCACACCGACCAGGGCACAACCAGCGTCGCGGAACTCGTGCACACCGCACGGCCCGTCCTCCTCGACCTCGCCGACCGCCCGGACCTCCGCGAGATCGCCCGAGACTGGCAGCATCGGATAGATATTCACACCGCAAAAACCGAAGACCGGCCAGCCGATGCCCTGCTGATCCGCCCGGATGCCCAAATCGCCTGGGCCGCAACGATCGATGAACCTGCTGATGCCGCCGCGCTCGCGCTCCGCGAGGCACTGTCCTGCTGGTTCGGCACACCCCGGAAATCGGCAGTGCCGACCACGTCCGCCTGATCGGCCCACCGGACACCGCCCGATTCCACCTCGGGCAACAGACCGGCTGGACCTGCTGCGTGAAACCGACATCACCAATGCCATCGTCGATGAAGCGCAGCAGGTCGGCCGGGTCCATTCGTTGCCACCGGAATAGGGATTGCCGCACACAAATCGGAACCATCGAACGCGATAGATTCGGCGCAATCCACTACACATCGTGAATGCGAATATCAGTCGACCAAGATCGACGGGCGGACCGAACATGGAGCTGCCAGCGATACCCGTGCCGGTGTGAGTGATGTGCATCAGATCGGCTTCTTGGAGCGGCGTTCATTCGTCGCTCTGAGAAGCCATCGATATATGAGGGCGGGCGTCAACACCTTTGTCGACCCGGGCTCAGCGTCCTCGGTATCGACCAATGATGTTGAATTTTCTACTTCTGTGCGCTGTGGTAGGCGGCGACCACGTCGGCGGAGATTCGGCCGCGGGCCGATACCTTGTGGCCGTTCTTGCGGGCCCATTCACGGATCACCAGCGATTGGTCCCGCTCGACCGTCGAACCGAAGCCTTTGCCGACGCCACGCGGCTTGGTCAGTCGACCGGTGCGACGAGCGTTTTCCGTCCACGGTTCGAGGGTCGCGCGCAACTTGCCCGCGTTCTTGGTCGACAGGTCGATCTCGTAGATCACGTTGTCGAGGGAAAAGCGAATGGTCTCGTCCGCCTTCGATGTGCCGTCGTAATCGTCGACCACCGTGACGGTTACTTTCTTGGCCATGAGCCATCCTTAGGGTAGATGCGGATATTTCCTTCGAATGCCAATTCGGATAGTCTATGCCGCCGAATCCCATTAAAGCCAGTTTGCTATGGCTGAACACGTCGCAATGGTCGAGAGATTCTTTCGACTCGCGTATCGGCCCGGCTATATGCTCGGCTGTGTGTGTTGCCGCCGAGCGGGCTCGGGGAATCGATGCGGTATTGGCGCAAAGGTTTCCGGTGCACGTCTGCCCACGCGGGAATTGCCCCCAGACCGGTGCGGAAGTGCCGTGATCGCCACTCCGAACCATCGCATATCGGGATCACGCAAAGTGCATCCGGGATCGGGTCGGAATTGATGGCCCGCTGAACATACTGGCCGTTTTCGGGACCCGATGGTGGCGAGGAGCGCTTCGGCTGCTGAGCGGACCTGCTGTTCGCGTTCGGGCTCATTGATGTCCTATAGGTGGAAGGCCCAGTGCGCTTCGATCAGGCACGCCACGCCTGGGCGACGCGATCCGGCGATGCCGCCGAGTGCTCGGCGCTGAGCTGGTGTTGCCGATCGGGCAGCCACCATTGAGTCCACAACTCGCGCAGGCGTTCTCGGGCCCGCGCGTCGCGGGCGGCGAGGGCAACGCTTCCGATTCGGCCCGGCGATCTTGGCCGCGGCCATGTGTTCCTCGGGATCGGAGCCTCGGAGGCTCATTTCGATATGGCTGCCTCGCGGCGTCGGGCGAGCGCTTCGCCTGCGGACGACCCGTCGGCAAGCCCGCGCAATACGCGCAGGGCCGGTTCAATCGGCTTCCCGGCGGTCAGCTGATCCAGCTGCTCGTACAGCGCACTCTCGACGGCGGCGATCTGGCGTGCGACCCGGCGTCCATCCGGGGTCAGGGTCAGCGAGACGAATCTCCGGTCGCCGGGGCTCACCTCGCGCTCCACCAGTCCCTGGCCCGTCAGCCGATCGACGAGCCTGCTCGGGCTCGTCGTGGTTTCACATACGAGTAGCTCCCCGACGCCGACCAGGGTCAGCGGTCCGAAGTCGTCGAGTACGCGCAGCACTTCCGCCTGAGACGGAGTCACCCCCAGTGGCCGCAACTGCGCTGCCAGCTGTCGGTTGCCTTCTCGCTGGATCGCCAGAATCAGGTACCGCAACTCTTCCGCGGTTCTCACCGCACTCGCCTCATCCGCACCATTGCTCCTGCTCTCACGTAGGACCGCCACATAAACATTACACGACACCTATTGCTCAACAGCAGATGTCGTGTAATCTAGTTACACGACATCTACTGAAGGAGTAACGCCATGAGCACTGCCTTGGACCCCATCTCGAGCGTGTCGGTCATCAGCACCGGCACGGTCGCCATCCGCCCCGAACATGTCGGGCCGACGCGGAAGAACACCTATGTTTGGCTGTTCACCTCGCGCCGATGGACCGACCCGAGGCCGATCAATGTCTTCGTCATCGAGCATCGAGACGGCCTGGTCCTGTTCGACACCGGCCAGGACCGAGCTTCGGTCACCGACCCCGATTACTTCCCCGGTGGGCTGAACGGGCTGGTCTACTCCCGGCTGGCCAAGTTCGACATCGAACCGGCGCAGACGCTTTCGGCCGGAATCCGCCGGCTCGGGCACGCGCTCGGGGACGTCCATACCGCTGTGCTGTCCCATCTGCACCAGGACCACATCGGCGGGCTTCCCGAACTCGATCGCTCGGACATCGTGATCGACCGGATCGAATGGGACTCGCTGCACAAACCTCTGCCCGAGGCCCGCGGACTGATGCCGACCCACATCGACCTGCCCGGCCTGCGCTGGAAGCAGGTGGAACCGGAAGGTCTTGCCGATCCCGCCATCCGCCCCTTCGAGCGCGGGCACGATCTGTTCGGTGACGGCAGCCTGGTGCTGCTGCGCACTCCCGGCCACACCCCGGGATCGCTGTCGATGCTGGTGCGCCGCCCCGGACAGCACCCGCTGCTGATGGTCGGTGACCTCACCTACGACGACCGCCTGCTCGCCGAGGGACATCTGCCGGGTGTCGGGGACAAACGACAGATGCGAACTTCGGCACACCTGGTCAACGAACTCCGTACGGCGCTGCCCGGACTCGTCATCCTGCCCGCCCATGATCCGGGTGCGAGCGCACGACTGGCGCGCGCTTTGTCGATCCCGCCGGCCCCCATCCGGACGCAGGCGACATCATGATCAGCGAACAATCCGCACGGATACGTGTCGCAGCGACACCGGACGAGGTGCGAGCCGTGCTCCTCGACCCGCTGTCACTGCCCGAATGGAACCCGGCCTTTCTTCGAATACACGGCCGACCGGAGGCAGTGATCGGCGAACCCTATCGGTTGATCGTTCGCCCCGGACTGTCCGGAACCTTCGACTACGTGAGCATCGAACCCGGCCGAATCGATACCCGCTGGAGCGTGCCGGGATTCACCGAACTGGGCAATTGGCGCATCCAACCCTCCGGTGCCGCAACAGAAGTCGAGCACGCATTCGGTCAGGAAGGTCCGCTCGCCGCAGTGCTTGCCCCGGCCTACCGCTCGGTCGCACGAATACGGCTCACCCGACTCGCAGCAAGACTCGGCCACACCGAGCCGTCGCCATGGCAGTCCAACGGGCTGCATTGACTGCGCTGTCAGCGTGTGGATTCGGAGTCCGGTATTCGCCCCGCAGCGCGGCGGTCACAGTCGAGGCGACGCCTCGGTAGCCCGGTGCGGGGGTGGTGGTCTGCGAGCGTGAAACTGTCGGGAGCCGAGCGCACTGTCGCCGGCTGGCGCGGCGGTGTGAATCGACGATCGCGACGGCCAAGACAGAACTCTGGGCGGCACGGCAACATTCTGGGCAACTTCACAGGTTGGACCCTTGGGCCCGAGAGGCGAACCAGATCTCGAATCTGGCGTTTACGGAGCCAATCGTGTGGATACTCACACCACGGAACTGCGCTCCCGCTGGTCAGCGGGTCGCAGTACTGGGTGGTGCCCCCGGCAGGAATCGAACCTGCGACCTAGGGATTAGAAGGCCCTTGCTCTATCCAACTGAGCTACGGAGGCAGTGGGTTCCACGATGGCCGACATTGGCCGTGCTGTCCAGCAGGGCAAGTATAGCGACCGTCCAGATGGCTAGGTTCTTAGTATTAGCAACATTTCAGCCACCTGCGGCGCATGGGCCGAGCGAGTCGCGGGATGATCGACATCGCACCTCCGATCCGTTAGCCACCATATCGGCCCAATCCCCACCGGGCCACGCATTAACGGCCGACTACGCTCAGTCCCATGTCGTCACCGCAGGACCCGTCCGTCGCACCCGATCTCGAAACGGGTAAATCGGGCTCCGCGGCGACCTTCGCGACCATCACGGTGCTGGCCGGTGCGATCGCGGCGGTGGTCGCTGCGATGATCGTCGGACTGTCGGCGGCGCAGGCGTTGACCTTGCTCGGCATTCCGGATCCCGGACCGCTGACCACCTATGGCCTGCCCGCGCTGCGGGCGCTCGCCGATCTGTCCGCCGCATTGACTGTCGGCTCACTGCTGTTCGCCGCGTTCCTGATACCCCCGCAGGCGAACGGCCTGCTCGATGTCGGCGGGTATCGCGCGGTCCGGCGCGCCTCGAACTTCGCCCTGAGCTGGGCCTGCTGTGCGGCGCTGCTGATACCGCTGACGGTGTCGGATACCACCGGGCAGCCGGTGAGTCAGATCTGGCGGCCGGAGCAATTGTGGCGCGCGATCGGTCAGGTGGATCTGGCCCAGGCGTGGCGCACGACGGTGGTCTTCGCGCTGATCGTCGCGGTGGGTTGCCGACTCGCGCTGCGCTGGGGGTGGACCCCGGTGCTGTTCGGCGGTGCGGTCGTCACGATGATGCCGCTGGCACTGACCGGGCATTCGTCCGCGGGCGGTGCGCACGACCTGGCGACCAACAGCCTGATCCTGCACCTGGTTTCCGCCGCGGTGTGGGTCGGTGGATTGTTCGCGGTGCTCGCGTACGCGATGCGCGGCGGCGGGCACACCGATATCGCGGCCCGGCGATTCTCGCTGACCGCCACCATCGCCTTCATCGTGATCGGCGTCAGCGGTGTGATCAACTCCTGGGTGCGGGTGCCATGGAGCGATCTGTTCACCACCACCTACGGCCGACTGGTGATCGCCAAGGCGTGCGCGCTCGCGGTGCTCGGCGGGGTCGGATATCTGCAGCGTCGCGCCAGTCTCCCCGCACTCGCCGCGAACCCGCGCGACCGCGCCGCGCTCATCCGATTCGGTGGTGTGGAAGCGCTGATCTTCGCGGCCACCATGGGTCTGGCCGTCGGGTTGGGTCGAACGCCGCCGCCACCGCCGACCAGCGTGCCGACCCCTACCGAGGTCGAACTCGGCTACAACCTGGACGGCCCGCCGTCGGTATCGCGACTGCTGTTCGACTGGCGCTTCGACTTGATCTTCGGCACGCTGTCCGTCGTGCTTGCGGTCCTGTACCTGATGGGGGTGCGGCGGTTGCGTGCGCGCGGGGACGCCTGGCCGGTCGGGCGAACCATTGCCTGGCTATCGGCCTGTGCGATCCTGCTTTTCGCCACCTCGTCGGGGGTCGGGCGGTATGCCCCTGCGGCGTTCAGCGTGCACATGGGACAGCACATGGCGCTGTCGATGCTGGCGCCGATCCTGTTCGCGCTCGGTGGTGCGGTCACCTTGGCGCTGCGGGCCTTGCCACCGGCCGGGCGCAACGGCGTGCCCGGTCCTCGGGAATGGATTCTGGCCGCGGTGCACAACCCGGTCTCGCGCTTTCTGACCCATCCGATCGTCGCGTCGGTGATCTTCGTCGGCGGGTTCTACGCGCTGTACATGGGCGGTATCTACGATTCGTTCGTCGATTCCCATGCGGCGCATCTGATGATGAACCTGCACTTCCTGCTCAGCGGCTATCTGTTCTATTGGGTGGTGATCGGCATCGACCCGAAGCCGCGTCAGGTGCAGCCGCTGACCAAGCTCGGCATGGTATTCGGCTCGCTGCCCTTCCATGCTTTCTTCGGTATCGCGCTGATGAGCATGACCACGGTGATGGGTGGGTGGTTCTTCCGCAGCCTCGCCCTGGGCTGGAACAACGACCTGCTCGGTGACCAGCGCACCGGCGGTAGCCTCGCGTGGGCGAGCGGGGAGGTGCCGTTGGTGGTGGTGATGCTGGCACTGCTCATCCAGTGGTCGCGCAGCGATGCCAAACTCGCGAAGCGGACCGATCGGGCAGCCGACCGGGACCATGACGCGGAGTTGGCCGCCCACAATGCCATGTTCGCCGAATTGGCCAAGCGGGACCGAGGAATGCGTCATTGAGTTCCATCGAGGTACAAGCAGTGAGTGAGCGGGGTGCCACGATGGTGGAGAACAGGCATGCCCGACGGGTGTATCGATCCGATGTCCGTGCCGCGCGCAGACGACTGGCCGGACAGGTGCGCAAGACGCCGGTATTCCATACCTCGATCATGGGACCGAACGGGCCCGTCCCGGTCACGCTGAAGCTCGAATACCTGCAGCACGGTGGGACATTCAAGGTACGCGGCAGCTTCAACGCGCTGCTGGAGTCGGCCGGACAGGTCGATCAGGTGGTCATCGCCTCGGGTGGCAACGCCGGGATCGCGGCCGCGTTGGCCTCTGCTCGCCTCGGCAAGCTGTGCACCGTGGTGGTCCCGGAATCGGCGCCGCATACCAAGGTGGCCGCGATGTGGTCCTACGGTGCCGAAGTGCTGTGGCACGGAACGACTTACGCCGAGGCCTACCGTTACGCGACCGAGCTCGCGAACGAGCGGGGCGCCATGCAATTGCACGCCTACGACCTGCCCTCAGTGGTTGCCGGTGCGGGTGTGGTCGGGCTGGAGCTGGAGGAGCAGGTGCGCGGGCGACCACCGGTGCTGGTCGCGGTCGGTGGCGGCGGGCTGGTCGCCGGGATCGCGGCGGCGCTCGGGCGGCGGCAGCAGGTGGTCGGGGTCGAACCGGAGGGCATTGCCACGCTCAACGCCGCATTGCGCGCACAGCGGCCCGTGGAGGTGAATGTCGCCCGCATCGCAACGGAGTCATTGGGCGCCAATCGGATCGGGGATATCGCGTTGGATATCGCGCGTCGCTATGACGTGCGGTCACTATTGGTGACCGATGACGCGATTGCGACGGCCCGCGAATATCTGTGGCGGGAGTTTCGGATCGTCGTGGAATTGACGGGGGCGACGGCGCTGGCCGCCGTGCAGAGCGGCGCATATGTGCCCGCCGAAGGGGAGCGGCCCGTGATCGTGCTGTGTGGTGCCAATACCGACTTGGCGGTCTTCTAACTCGCGCGGGTTTCGGCGCCATCGCTCGTCGATATCGCCATCGGGTGGTCAGGGCCCGGTCGAGTCGCCGTTCTTCCGTCGATCGAGATGTATGAAGTGGCGACTGTCCACATGTTTCGAAGTTGTCCACATTCGGGAATCGGGGCGGCCGGATGGGGTAACGAGCCGTCAGGCTGAAGGGGTCTTCGATGTCGAGGACGGAACACCTGAAGCGATCCGTGACGGATCGAAACGTAAAGGGGCGCAACGATGTACGAAGCGATGGCGACTGTGATCGGCACGGTCGTGACCCATCCGATCAAGCGCGATCTGACCAATGGGGAGCAGGTGGTGACCTTTCGGATGGCGAGCAATTCCCGGCGGTTCAATCCCGAGACCGGGGAGTGGGTGGACAACGGAACGCTCTATCTCACGGTCAGCTGCTGGCGCAGACTGGTGCTCGGTGTCGATGCCTCCCTGCGCCGCGGCGATCCGATCATCGCGCACGGCCAACTGCGCTCACACGAATACCGGGGCAGGGACGGCGCGGAACGCCGCGATGTCGAAATGCGCGCCACCGCGATCGGCCCTGACCTGTCCCGCTGCACCGCGCAGGTGGTCCGGCGCGCGGTTTCGGGCGTGGCGTCCGGACCCAGTACCCTGGCACGGAATAGTTGTGACCGATCCAGCGCTGATGATCGTGCACGCGTCGACGGCCAGGAGCCGGGGGAGGACGCGACGTCCCCGTCTTCCGCACCGCCCCAGCTCGCTGATCCCGAGCCCGTCGACGCTTGACGCACGGCCGGATACTCCCGGCGACAGTGGTGGCTCTGTTGCATTCCATCGATACCCACACCGATAGGCTTTCCCGTATGGCTGAGTTCATCTACCAAATGAAGAAGGTTCGCAAGGCGCACGGCGATAAGGTCGTGCTCGACGATGTCACCTTGAACTTCCTTCCCGGCGCGAAAATCGGCGTCGTCGGCCCCAACGGCGCGGGTAAATCCAGCGTGCTGAAGATCATGGCCGCACTGGACCAGCCGAATAACGGCGAGGCCTTCCTCGCCCCGGGTGCCACCGTCGGCATCCTGCAGCAGGAGCCGCCGCTGAACGAGGAGAAGACGGTTCGCGGCAATGTCGAGGAGGGCCTCGGCGAGGTCAAGGTGAAGCTGGATCGCTTCAACGAGATCGCCGAACTCATGGCCACCGACTACTCCGACGAGCTCATGGACGAAATGGGCAAACTGCAGGAGTACCTGGACCACGCCGATGCCTGGGATATCGATTCCCAGCTCGAGCAGGCCATGGACGCGTTGCGCTGCCCGCCGCCGGACGAGTCGGTCACCAACCTCTCCGGTGGTGAGCGCCGTCGCGTCGCACTGTGCAAGCTGCTGCTGAGCAAGCCCGATCTGCTGCTGCTCGACGAACCGACCAACCACCTCGATGCCGAGAGCGTGCTCTGGCTCGAGCAGCACCTGGCCTCGTACGCCGGTGCCGTGCTGGCCGTCACCCACGACCGGTACTTCCTCGACAATGTCGCCGAGTGGATTCTCGAACTCGACCGCGGCCGCGCCTACCCCTACGAGGGCAACTACTCCACCTACCTGGAGAAGAAGGCCCAGCGTCTCGAGGTCCAGGGCAAGAAGGACCAGAAACTGCAGAAGCGCCTCAAGGAGGAGTTGGCCTGGGTGCGGTCCGGCGCCAAGGCCCGCCAGGCCAAGAACAAGGCCCGCCTGGGACGGTACGAGGAGATGGCGGCCGAGGCCGAGCGGCACCGGAAGTTGGACTTCGAGGAGATCCAGATCCCGGCGGGTCCGCGCCTGGGCAGTGTGGTCGTCGAGGTCGAACATCTGGACAAGGGTTTCGGCGACCGTCAGCTCATCAAGGATCTGTCGTTCACCCTGCCGCGCAACGGCATTGTCGGCGTCATCGGCCCGAATGGTGTCGGTAAGACCACACTGTTCAAGACGATCGTCGGGCTCGAGTCGCCCGATAGCGGTGAGGTGAAGGTCGGCGAGACGGTCAAGCTGAGCTACGTCGACCAGAACCGCGCGGGTATCGACCCGAAGAAGAACGTCTGGCAGGTCGTCTCCGACGGTCTGGACTTCATCGAGGTCGGCAACCAGGAGATGCCCTCGCGCGCTTATGTCAGCGCCTTCGGCTTCAAGGGCCCGGACCAGCAGAAGCCCGCCGGGGTGCTCTCCGGTGGTGAGCGCAACCGGTTGAACCTCGCGCTCACCCTCAAGCAGGGTGGCAACCTGATCCTGCTCGACGAGCCGACCAACGACCTCGACGTGGAGACGCTGAGTTCGCTGGAGAACGCGCTCGAACAGTTCCCGGGCTGCGCCGTCGTCATCTCCCACGACCGCTGGTTCCTCGACCGGACCTGCACCCACATCCTGGCGTGGGAGGGCGATAGCGATAACGACGCCAAGTGGTTCTGGTTCGAGGGCAACTTCGAGGCATATGAGGCCAATAAGATCGAGCGTCTCGGCATCGAAGCTGCCCGGCCGCACCGGGTGACGCACCGCAAGCTCACCCGCGACTGAGTTCCGCACTCGGCGGGGCGGTCGATGTACCGCCTCGCCGGGTGGCCTTTCGCCGCTGCGGCGGCTGGTCGCTACGCGATCTGGAGGACGAAATCGCCGAGGCCACTTCGTGGTCCGATGAAGCCCGCGCGACGCGCCGACAACTCGAACGCGACGCACTCCTGGAACAACTCGCCGCCGCGACCGGTCTGCTCGGCCGCAACCGGTCGGATATAGGTATCGCGGGCGGTGCACAACCAGTCCGGGGGGGCGATCGTCCCCGAGCCGCTCCGCGGCCCGGTTCAGCACATCGGTGACCACACTGTGGAAGGTCTCGGCGCCTTGCATTGACGATGCCGCGGTCGGAAGACCGTGCCAGCAGCTCGATTCCGTCGCGCAGCACCGTCGCGCCGGTCGCTCGCCAGCGCGACGTGCAGTAGCGACGTGGTCGTCAACAAGAAGTCGACACCACGTGATGTGCCCGACTCGCGTGCATATTGCTCCCGCACGGCCGACACTTGCCGCAACTGTGCCCGTCGGGGCTGAACTCCACGATCTCGGTGCTGGAGGTGACGATCGGTGTGCATCCGGGCGGCGCGAAATAGGCGGCACCGGTGATCTGGACCGGCGCCTCTTGTTCGCTGATATGTGGCATCGCGTTCACTGCCTCTCGATATGCCGGTGGATCCCGTCATGAACAAAGTTGAGGTCCCGCGTCAGGATGTGACGTGCGCATGAATCACAGCGGAACCCGAGCTCGACAGGGGTGACGGCCTGCACCAGTGGGCGCAGTCCGAGCAATCCACGGTGGGCACCGCCGAACGACATTCGGAATCGATCCGGCTAGGCGGCTGGTCGCAGGCCGCCGAGCGGTAGCATCCGCGCATGACGCCATCGAACGGTCGTTCTGCCGAAGGAATTGCGGAGAACACGCACCCGGCGGCGTCTGCATCGAAGGAAATACGGTCGATGCACATCCGGCCACAGATCTGACTATGGTTGGAAACGTGCATGCGCAGGCGCAGTCCGGGCATTGGGTCGCTACCACCGCGATCGCGTCTACCTGACGTTGCCGGTCCGATCGGGTGCTGTGCCGGGATCATCGACCTCGGCAACCAAGCGGCGAACACTGTGGTATCGGTGAACACCCTGCATTTAGAAGGGAATTCACCTCCGCGTCTGCAAGGCACAGCTACTCTCGGACCGGCGTCACTTTGTTGCGGAACCGAATCCGAGGAGTTGGCGAAAAAAATGACTGTCTCGTCCGAATTGTCCAGCGCGGCGTGGGCCGCGGGATTGCTGCAGTCGCTGCGCGGCGAACTCGCGACGCTCGAGGAGGCGTATTTCCGCCACGTCGACGCGGGCGATGTGGACTGCGCGATCACCGGGATCACCCAGATCTTCCGGCGGCATATGGAGCTGGCGATGACCCGCACGGCCGGGCGGGCGCTAGTCCGGGTGTACCACCCGGACGACGCCTCCGGGCTCGGCGCCGCGGTGCAGCTGGTCACCGACGATATGGCGCTGCTAGTGGAGTCGATCACCTCGTCGCTGAGCCGGATGGGCGTCAGCGTGAGCGAGGTGATCCACCCGATCTTCGAGGTGACGCGCGATGCGGACGGACGGCTGACCAGCGCCGCGCCGCACGAGGTCGATACCAACGGCAGCACCGGTCTGCGCGAATCCTGGATGCACCTGCAATTGCACCCCTCGACCAGTCGCGCCCTACTGGACCGGATCGAACAGTCGATGCCGGATGTGGTCGCCGACGTGCGTCAGGTCATCGGCGATACCGAGACCATCAAACAGGTGCAGAGCAATCTGGCCGATGAGCTCGAGCTGGCCGCCAAATCCGGCCACGCGCCGTTCTCCGATACCGATCTGGTCGATACCGCGAATCTGTTGCGCTGGTTGGACAGTGGCAATTTCACCGTGCTCGGCTACGCCCGCTACCGGTTCGGCGGCGAGGAGAGGCAGACGATCTCGAATCCGTTGCCCGGCACCTGCCTCGGCGTCCTGCGCCCGGATGTCGGCACCGATTTCCGAGTGCCGGTCAACGCGGGCGACCGCCCGCTGCTGATGCTCACCCAAGGCCTGGTGCCCGCAACCGTGCACCGCTCGGTGTACCCCTATTTCATCGGTGTCGCGGACTTCGACGAATCCGGCACGATCGTCGGTGAGCACCTGTTCATCGGTGTATTCACCGTGACGGCGGTGCACGAGAACGTCCTCGACATTCCGGTCATCGAGCGCCGGGTGCGCTCGGTGATCGAGCAGAGCGGCTTCGACCTGGATTCGTTCTCCGGTCAGGCCATGCTCGAGGTCATCCAGTCGTTCCCGCGCACCGAACTGTTCTCCTCTGATGCCGAGACCATGCGCCGCACGGCCACCGCGGTCCTGAATGTCGGTCTGCGCAGGCAGGTTCGGCTGTTCCTGCGTTCGGACGGTTTCGGCCGATTCGTCGCATGCCTGGTCTATCTGCCTCGCGATCGCTACACCACCCGGGTGCGGCTGGAGATGCAGGAAATCCTGGTCCGCGAACTGGGTGGCGTCTCCATCGACTATTCGGCGCGGGTCAGCGAAAGCGAACTGGCCAGTGTGTATTTCACGGTGCGCATGCCGGAGACGGGGTTGGGGGCGCCGCGCGAGGCAGTTGCCGGTGCCGATACCTCCGAGGCCAACCGGCTGCGCATCCAGAATCTGCTCGCCGAGGCGACGCACACCTGGGATGACCGCCTCAACGATGCGGTGAGCACCTCTACCGTGCTGAATCCCGGAGTTGTGCAGCGCTACGCCGAGGCGTTTCCGGAGGCGTACAAACAGGATTTCGCCTCCGACCGTGCACTGGCCGACGTCGTCCGGCTGGAGCGGCTGACCGAGGGTTCGATCGACCAATACCTGTACCGCCATGCAGATTCGGTTCCGGGCTCGTGGCGGTTCACCCTCTACATCGGCGGCACCGGCATCTCACTGAGCCAGGTGCTCCCGGTGCTGCAGAGTCTCGGTGTCGAAGTGGTCGACGAACGGCCATACCAGATCCTGCTGGATCCGGTGCCCGGGGATGAGGGCGGGGAACGCTGGATCTACGACTTCGGTCTGCTGGCCCGGCCGGAATTGCTGCGCAGTTCGCTGGATAAGGATCTGGACGCCGAACTGCTGGAGTCCTCGGCCCGAGCCGATGCGCTGGCCTCGGCGGAGCAAGGGTTGCACGATCGGTTCACCGCGGCCTTCGAGGCGATGTGGTACGACCGAGCCGAGGCGGATGCGCTCAATGAACTCGTGCTGCGCGCCCGGCTGCCGTGGCGTGCGGTGTCGATCCTGCGGATGTACGCGAAGTACCTGCAGCAGGCCGATTTTCCGTACAGCCAGGCCAATATCGCCAGGGTCCTGCTCGCGTATCCGGATATCGCGAAACTGTTCGTCGATCTGTTCACGGCGCGGTTCGATCCGGATACCGAATCCGCCGAGCACGCCGCCGAGTTGGAGACCCGGGTGCGCGGGCGCATCGACGACGTCGTCAGCCTGGACGCCGACCGCATCCTGCGCGCGATCCTGTCGCTGATCAAGGCGACATTGCGGACCAACTACTATGTGACCGACGCCGAGGGCAATTCGCGCGGGTACGTCTCGGTGAAGGTCGAGCCGCGTGAGATCGCCGAATTGCCCAAGCCGAGGCCGCAATTCGAGATCTTCGTGTACTCGCCGCGGGTCGAGGGCGTACATCTGCGCTTCGGTCCGGTGGCGCGCGGCGGATTGCGCTGGTCGGATCGGCTGGAGGATTTCCGGACCGAGATCCTGGGTCTGGTGAAGGCGCAGGCGGTGAAGAACGCGGTCATCGTCCCGGTCGGCGCCAAGGGTGGGTTCGTGGTCAAACAGCCGCCAGCGGCCACCGGTGATCCGACCGCGGATCGGCAGGCGCTCGGCGCGGAGGGCGTCGAGTGCTACCGGACCTTCATCTCCGGTCTGCTCGATGTCACCGACAATGTGGACCGGGCAACCGGTGCCGTGCTGCCACCCGCGCGGGTGATCCGCCGCGACGGCGATGACACCTACCTGGTTGTTGCCGCCGATAAGGGCACCGCGACATTCTCCGATATCGCCAACGATGTGGCGCAGCGCTATGGATTCTGGCTCGGTGACGCATTCGCCTCGGGTGGTTCGGCGGGTTACGACCACAAGGCGATGGGCATTACCGCCAAGGGTGCCTGGGAGAGCGTGAAGCGCCACTTCCAGGAGATGGACATCGATACCCAGACCGAGGATTTCACTGTGGTCGGGGTCGGCGATATGAGCGGTGACGTCTTCGGCAACGGCATGCTGCTCTCCGAGCACATCCGGTTGGTCGCGGCATTCGACCATCGGCATATCTTCCTGGATCCCGATCCCGATGCGGCCACCTCGTTCCGGGAGCGGCAGCGGATGTTCGCGCTGCCGCGCTCGTCCTGGGCGGACTACGACACCTCGCTGATCAGTACCGGCGGTGGCGTCTGGGATCGCACCGTGAAGTCCGTGCCGATCAGCCCGCAGGCGCGAAAGGCGTTGGGGCTTGCCGATGATGTGGTCGCGCTCTCGCCGCCGGAACTGGTGCGGGCGATCCTGCTTTCGCCGGTGCAACTGCTGTGGAACGGTGGTATCGGCACCTACATCAAGGCCAGCACCGAGACCAATGCCGAGGTCGGCGACAAGTCCAATGACGCGGTGCGGGTCAATGGAAAACAGTTGCGGGTCAAGGTGGTCGGCGAGGGCGGCAATCTGGGCGCGACCGCGCTCGGCCGCATCGAGTTCTGTCGCAACGGCGGCAAGATGAATACCGATGCGCTGGACAACTCGGCCGGTGTGGACTGCTCCGACCACGAGGTCAATATCAAGGTGCTGCTCGACGGTGTGGTCAGCGCGGGCGGACTGCCCGAGGCCGAACGCAATCCGCTGCTCGCCTCGATGACCGATGAGGTCAGCCAGCTGGTGTTGCAGGACAACGTCTCCCAGAATTTCCTGATGGGCATCTCGCGGGCCGAAGCGCCCCGGATGCTGAATGTTCACCAGCGGCTCATCGAGGATCTGGAGGCGCGTCGCGGGGTGGATCGCGAGCTGGAGGCGCTGCCGTCGCAGGTGGAGATCAAGCGCAGACTCGAGGAGGGCACCGGTCTGGCCTCGCCCGAGCTGTCCAATCTCATGGCGCACGTGAAGCTTTCGCTCAAGGCCGATCTGCTCGAGACCGATCTGCCGGATATCGCGTACTTCGCCAGCAGGCTGCCGCAGTACTTCCCGACACCTTTGCGGGCTCGGTTCGGCACCGCCATCAAGCGGCACCGGCTGCGTCGGGAGATCACCACCACGATGGTGGTCAACGAAATGGTCGACTACGGCGGCATCACCTACGCCCATCGGCTGAACGAGGAAGTCGGAGCCAGCACGACGGATGCGGTGCGCGCGTTTGCGGCGGCCAGCGAGATCTTCGACCTGCACGATATGTGGGCGCGGATCCGGGCCACCGACGCCTCGGTGTCGGTGCGCGACGAACTGGAGCTGGAGACCAAGCGGGCGCTGGACCGCGCCTCGCGCTGGTTGCTGAGCAACCGTCCGCAGCCGATCGCGGTCGGCGCGGAGATCAACCGGTACAGCCGGGGCGTGCGGGAGCTGGCGCCGCAGGTGCCCGGCTGGCTGCGCGGACATCACGTCTCGATACTGACCGATCAGTCCGCCGAATTGATCGCGCGCGGCGCGCCGACCGACCTCGCCACCGAGGTCTTCGGGCTGCTGAATCTGTTCCCGCTGCTCGATGTGTTGGATATCGCAGATATCACCGATCGCGACGGCGATGAGGTCGGCTCGCTGTACTACGCGCTCAACGATCACCTCAAGATCGATTGGCTGTTGCAGGCGGTCAGCCACCTGGAACGCGGCGATCGCTGGCACGCGCTGGCCCGGCTCGCACTGCGCGACGATATGTACGGTTCGCTGCGCTCGCTGACCCTCGACGTGCTCTCCGGCGGTGACCCGGAGGAGACAGCGGACGAGAAGATTGCATACTGGGAGTCGAAAAACCAGTCCCGGCTCGGACGCGCTCGGGCAGCGCTGTCGGAGTTGTTCGAGTCCGGAACCCACGATCTCGCTACGCTGTCGGTTGCGGCGCGGCAAGTGCGAAGCATGGTGAGCGGGGTGGGCGCCCAATCGGAGGTACCACGTTGACGAGTCCGTTGAGCAGCAGCGGAAAGTCGCAGGGCGGCAGCCTACTACTGCCCAAGCGCTTCCACGCCAAGGTAGACGTCAGGTGGTCGGATATGGACGTGTTCCAGCACGTCAACCATGCCCGCATGGTGACGTTGCTGGAGGAGGCGCGGATTCCGTGGCTGTTCGAGGACGGGCGTCCGACCGCCTCGCTGCGTACCGGCTGTGTGCTGGCGGACCTTCGGGTCCGCTACCGCGGTCAGCTGCGGCACGAGGACACCCCGCTGGATATCGCGATGTGGATCGAGCAGCTGCGGGCGGTTGATTTCACCATCGGTTACGAGGTCCGCGCCAACGGCGCGGCCCCGGACTCGCCGCCCGCGGTGCTCGCCTCCACCCAGATCGCGGCCTTCGATATGCGGACGCAGCGCCTGCGTCGGCTCACCGATACCGAACGTGACTACCTCGCCGAGTGGAAAGAATGAGCGATTGCCCGGGGCGTTCGGGCGGCGGAATCGTTGGGCAGTAATGGCTGGTTTCGGCCGTCGGGCAGTGGTCGTCGGTATCGACGGCCGTGCGGTGGCGGCCGAATCCGCTGACATAGCGGTGGTGGCGGACTGCGGTCGTCGTACGGTGGCGGCCGCGATGTGGTGATGTGGGAGCACTGATGTCGGTACAGCGCCTCCTGGAGGTTTCCGATCCGGCCGAGCGGGAGAATCTGGCGACATTTCTGAGCCGGGCCGTTCGGCTGGATCCCGCGGTGGTGGTGCGTATGCGCCGTCGTGGCGAACGATACGTATCCGCGTGGGTGGCAACGGGTTTCGAAGCGCTCGCGGTGCGCACCGTGGTCGCCGAGCTCGGTACCGACGATGTCACCGTCGGTGCCGATCTGGTGCTGGCCGGTTTGCCGTCCGGAATTCCGATCGATCTCGGCTATTCGATGGATTCGGCCTGGCGTGGTGCGCTCCCGCCGGATGTCGGCTTCGAACATGTCGACGATGTGCCCGCGCGCACCCTCGTCGAACTCGCCGAACAGGGTGCGGCACTGGCCAAGGAACACGGCAGCAGCCATGGCCCGCCCGCCTCCCTGCTCGACCAGACGGTGCTCACCGTCTCCGGGGCGCTCGACCAGGTCCAGGTCCCGATGCGCGTCGTATTCGCGCTCACTGCAATGGATTTCATCCCCCACTCCGGTGACAGGGCCGACCCCCGCCGCATCCCGGCCGCCGAAATCGTCCGGGTCCGTGCCACCAGAACCTGGCTCCGCCTCGATGCCCGCTACGGCTCCGTCGCCCGCCGTCGAGGCGGCGCCATCCCGCTTACCCCCGGCTGATTTCCGCGCGGCCACCCCAACATCTGTCGCACGAATGCCAACCGCGACAAGGGGTTAGGTGACGCCGACCAAACGCAGCAGGGCGGTCGTGCCCGCCGCGGCGAGGATGACCACCAGCATCGGCTGGTTACGCCAGGCCAGCAGGCCGGCGACCAAAACCCCTGCGGGTAACGCGAATCCGAGGTGGCCGGAGCCGGTGGGCACTGTGGTGATGGCGACCATCGCCGCGAGCAGGACGACCGCGCCGATCTCCAGCAGTTTCGTTGCTCGCTCCGGGAAGCGGATGCGGTTGCGCAACGCGGGGCCCGACGAGCGGAAGGCATAGGTTCCGGCGGAGAGTGCGGACATGGCCACCAGCAAGATCGGAGTACTCACGCCTGTGCCTCCATGGTCCTCGGCTCGGCCGGAGCTCCGCCGATGAATCGCTGGCTCATGCCGCCTGCGCCTCTCCGGACTCGGCCTTGCCGTCGCCGTTCCGCGAGATCGCGAAGAACAACCCCGAAAGCGCAACCAGCACAGGCATTCCGGCGGGCAGGAATGGCGCGCTCGCCACGGCCGCGATCGCTCCGATCAGCGCCGCCCGCAAGGTATCCCGCGCCCGCAGCGCGGGCACGATCAGCGATAACAGCACCGCGGGGAACACCGCGTCCAACCCGATCGCACCGGTGTCGGGCACTATCGTGCCGATCAGCGCGCCGATCGCCGCACCGCCGGGCCAGGCGATGAGCACACCCAACCCGCTCACCCAGTACGCGGCCCGCCGACGCGCAATATCCGGCTGGGCCAGGGCCAGCGCGACGGATTCGTCGTTCATCACATGGACGCCGATCCGCCGCCGCCATCCGGTACCGACCACATCGGGCACCGAAAGCCCGTACGGCAGATGTCGGGCATTGACCAACAGCCCGGCCAATACGGCCGCGATCGGGCTGCCACCCGCCGCCATGATCCCGATGAAGAGGAACTCCGCACCGCCCGCGAGCACGACGACCCCGAGCACGATCGGAACCCACACCGGAAAACCGGAGGTGACGGCGGTAGCGCCATAGGAAATAGCGATCAGACCGACCGCCAGCAGGACCGCCGCGATGCCGGCGAGTGTGTCCCTATCAAGTGTTCGCCATATCGAACGCATGTAGTTTATAGTGAACATGGCGGGGCGATTCGTCAATATGATTCTCTGTTGGGCGGTCAACTGTATTGACCCACCCCGGCCGGCTTCGCCGGCCTGCCATCCCCCTACTCGACGGGAGCGCGCATGGACCAGGATCCGACGACGCCGCAGGCAGTGATCGCCGCTGCGCTGCGCCGGGAGCGCACGCGCGCCGGGCTGTCGCTCACCGAGGTCGCCAACCGTGCGGGCGTCGCGAAATCCACACTGTCCCAACTGGAATCGGGTACTGGCAATCCGAGCCTGGAGACCTTGTGGGCGCTGTGCGTCGCCCTGGATATGCCCTTCTCGCGGCTGCTCGAGCCGCTGCGCCCGACCGTTCAAGTGATTCGCGCGGGGGAGGGCCCGGTATTGGCCGCCGCGGAATCCGATTACCGTGCCACCCTGCTCGCGGCCGGACCGGCCAGCACCCGCCGTGACTTCTTTCGGATCACCGCCGAACCTGGCCACGCGCGCAGATCCGACCCACACATTCCAGGTGTGATCGAGCATGTGCTGCTGGCCAGCGGTCGCGCTCTCATCGGCCCGATCGACGCACCCGTCGAACTCGGACCGGGCGACTACATCTCCTACCCTGGCGATGCCCCGCACGTTTTCGAAGCGCTGGCCCCCAACACCTGGGCCGCATTCATCGTCGAATACACCTAGCCGGAAACACCGGTCACGGCTGCGGCCCATCCGCTGGTGTCCCGTGCACCGAGCGACCCCGGGGTTCGTGCGCGGTGACCAAGAACACGTGCGGATGAATGCGAGTCCAGGCCCGGCGGAACCGGTCTGGTCGGGAGCCAGGGCTAGGCGGCACCCTCGCCGAGATACTGCAACCACACCGGATCCAACTCCGCGGTGGTCGACAACAGCCGCCAGTGCGGTCCCTTCGGCGAGACCAGTGGCGAAGGCAACGACCAGCCCAACTCGCTGAGCAGTTTGTCCGCCTTGCGGTGGTTACACGGGGCGCAACTCGCGACGCAGTTCTCCCAGGAATGCTCGCCGCCGCGACTGCGCGGGATGACGTGATCGATGGTCTCTGCCTTACCACCGCAATACCCACAGCGGTAGCGGTCGCGATGCATGAGGGCGGCGCGGGTCATCGGGACGCGCGCCCGATAGGGCACATGAACGTAGCTGCGCAGCCGGATGACCGACGGAATCGTGACGGCGGATTCGGCGGAATGCACCACCGATCCCTCCGGATCATGGTGGACGGTATCGGCTTTATCGCAGATCAGGAGCACCACGGCGCGGCGTGCGGACAGCGCGGTGAGCGGCTCGAAGGTGGCATTGAGAAGCAACACCCGGCGCTTCAGCCAATTGGCGGTCTCGTTCTGGACCGGCGTGAGGTGCGGATTGTGGTGAGCAGGCTCACCGGTGCGATGTGCACCCGGATAGTGATCGGACAAGATGTGCAGCGGAGTAGCCCCCGACCCACGATTGTGGACGTCGGCGGGCTGGAGTTGTCGGTGCGTCCTGGCCTCGTGTGATCGGCCGTGCCGCTGCTTCATGGGGACCCCGGTTTCATAGTTATCAAGATCATGTGGTATCTCGGCAGAGACTGCCACCCAGTTGACCATGGAATGCGCACTATTGCACGGTGATTTCGCACAATGTCGGATGAACTGTGGTTGAAGGGCTGCCCGTTCGTGACGCGGGCACAATGGAGTGCGGCCCGTAGCGATCGCTTGCGGGTCGCTCGAAACGATCAGTGCGGACCGATCGAGAGGACCTGATGACTTCCGGCGAGCAGACAGCGACGTCGTTCTACGACGCGATCGGCGGGGCGGCGACGTTCCACCGGATCATCGCGGCGTTCTATCGAGAGGTGGCGGCCGACGAGGTATTGCGCCCGCTGTACCCGGAGCAGGACCTCGGACCGGCGGAGCGGCGGCTGCGCATGTTCCTGGAGCAGTACTGGGGTGGACCGCGCACCTACTCCGATGAGCGCGGACATCCGCGGCTGCGAATGCGGCATATGCCGTTCAAGATCGGTCCGATGGAGCGCGACGCGTGGCTGCGCTGTATGCGGATCGGCGTGGCAGAGATCGAACCGGAAATTCTGGATGATGAGCATCGCAAGGCATTGCTCGATTACCTCGAGATGGCGGCAAATTCGCTGGTGAATGCTGCCTGGTGAGATCGTTTTGGTCGAGCTCCCGCATAGTCCCAAGGTTTTCGACTCGCATATCGAATGCTGAATATTTGCCAGATATCATCGAACATGGCTGAGCCTGAGCGAATTTGCCGAAAATCTTTGGCACTATTACGGATGTGACTGATACACCTGCCATCCCGGCGCCGGTGGATCGCACCGCCCAACCTTGGTGGCGGTCGGCCATGTTCTACCAGATCTATCCGAGATCCTTCGCGGACTCCGACGGTGACGGGATCGGCGATCTCCGCGGGATTCGCGACAAGCTCGGCTACCTGGAACTACTCGGGGTCGACGCACTCTGGATCTGTCCGGTGATGCGCTCTCCCATGGCCGACGGCGGCTACGACGTCGCCGACCCGCGCGATATCGACCCGCTCTTCGGCGGTATGGCGGCAATGGTCGAGCTGATCGCCGAGGCGCACGACCGCGGTCTCAAGGTGACCATGGATCTGGTGCCGAACCACACCAGCGATCAGCATCCGTGGTTCGCGGCGGCGCTGGCCGCTGCACCGGGCAGTCGGGAACGCGAGCGCTACATCTTCCGCGACGGCCGCGGACCCGACGGCGCGACGCCGCCGAACAACTGGCCGAGCATCTTCGGCGGGCCCGCCTGGACCCGCGTTATCGAGCCCGATGGCAGGCCCGGCCAGTGGTACCTGCACATATTCGCGCCGGAACAACCGGATCTGAACTGGGCAAATCCCGAGATCGCCGCCGATTTCGAGCAGACGCTGCGCTTCTGGCTGGATCGGGGCGTCGACGGGTTCCGCCTCGATGTCGCGCACGGTATGGCCAAACCGGACGGCCTGCCCGATATGGAACGCGTCGAAACCAAGATGCTGGTGCACGACGACGACGATCCGCGTTTCAACAATCCCGCCGTACACGAGATCCACCGCCGCATCCGCAAGGTGCTCGACGAATATCCGGACGCGGTCTCGATCGGCGAGGTCTGGGTGGACGACAACACCCGCTTCGGCGAGTACGTCCGGCCGGACGAACTGCACCTGGCCTTCAACTTCCGCCTCGCCGAGACCCCGTTCGATGCCGACGCGGTGCGCGCGGCCATCGACAATTCGCTCGCGGCCGTCGCGCCGGTGGGCGCGGTCCCCACCTGGACGCTGTCCAATCACGACATCGCGCGTGAGGTCACCCGGTACGGCGGCGGTCCCGTCGGCGTGGCGCGGGCCCGCGCCATGATGATGGTGGAGCTGGCATTGCCCGGCGCGGTGTTCATCTACAACGGCGCCGAACTCGGGCTCCCCAATGTCGACGATCTGCCCGAGGCGGCGCTGCGGGATCCGGTCTGGGAACGTTCCGGACATACCGAGCGCGGACGCGACGGCTGCCGGGTGCCGATTCCATGGGAGGGGGCAGCGCCGCCGTTCGGATTCAGCACGGGCGAGTCCTGGTTGCCGATGCCGCCGGAGTGGGCGGCGTCGACGGTCGAGGCGCAGCTGGAGGCGTTGGGCTCCACCCTGTCGCTGTATCGCATGGCGATCGAATTGCGTGGTGTCCGACCGGAATTCGCGGGCCCGCGGGTCGAGTGGTACGGCAGCCCGGCCGGTTGCCTCGCCTTCCGTCGGCCCGGTGGACTGGTCTGTGTGCTGAACGCCTCGCCCGTGCCGATCGCCTTGCCGCCCGGTGACGTACTGCTCGCCAGCGCCCCGTCGGAGAACGGTCAGCTGGCCGCCAATGCCGCCGCCTGGCTGGTGTGACCGGACAACACGAGCTCGACCAGAACGCGAACTACTACACGGCATCGTCTACCGTTAGGCCTGTGAGTGAGCGAAGCGAGCGAACCATGTGCCAGCGCGCCATGCGGACGACGAAGGCGAGCGCCAGCGAGGTGCAGTCGTGAGCATTCTCGAGACAGTGCTGATCTTCCTCGGCATCCCGCTGGTGATCTACGGCGCGATCGCCGGATTGTCGTTTCTCGGCAAGCCACTGCCCGGCGAGAAGCCGGTCCACTACGACCTCGGTCAGAAGTGGACCCAGCCTCCCGTGCTGTGGAGTGCTACCGACGAAGTGACCGGATCGGGTCACCACACTGCTGAGTCGTCGCATGGACATGCGGCAATCGAGTCCACCGCGGTGGAGCTGATCGGAGGCCGGGCAAGTGGCAAATTCTAATTGGCCCGCGGTACTCGAATCCGAACTGCCGCACGGTTCGGTGATCACCAGCAGCGGCCGCGTCTCCGGTGTGCACGAGGCCGGCGCGGTGTTCAAGGAAGCCCCGTTCAGCGATGACGAGCGGCTGGCCATGGACAACGTGCTCACCGAGGCGACCCGCGCGACCAAGGTGCGCTTCAACATCTTCATCGGCGATCTGGGTGCGGATCCGGCCGCCGGTGCGGACGCGGTCTTCCCGGCGACCCCCGAGGCGGCACGTTCGGTGCTCATCGCCGTCTCGCCCAACGACAAGGCCGTAGAGGTCCGGTCGGGCAGCGAGATCGCCGACCGGGCCAATGACCGCGTCTGCCAGCTCGGCGTCACCGCCGCCCTGAGCTCCTTCCGCCAGGGCCAGCTCATCGACGGTCTGATTTCCGCGGTCCGCGTGATGGCCGCCGCCATCGGGCGCTGATCCACCGGTTTCACCGCGGCGCGTTCACCTGCGAAGGTGGACGCGCCGTTTGCGTTGTGCCGCACGGAACATCGAGCGGCGGCCTGCAGTGTCTCGGGAGAGATGCGAACGGGGCGTGCTCATCGCAATGATCTGCACGCCCCGTTTCGATCCGGCTGAGGTGCCGTCGGCTCGTTCAGCCCCGGGCGTCGAAGGCGCGGGCGCGAAGTGAGCGTTCGATGCCCGCCTTGCCCTCGGTCACCAGGCGGCGCAGGGCGGGCGGGTGATCACCGGCGAGGAACTTGTCCGCCGTTGCCACGGCGTCCTCGCTGATCGCCCAGACAGGGTAGAGGCCGACGACGACGGTTTGCGCAACCTCGCTGGAGCGGCGCTCCCAGACCCCGGGCACCTCGGCGAAATAGCGGTCGACATAGGGTGCGAGCAGCTCGCCCTGGCCCGCCGGTGCGAACCCGCCGACGATCGAGCGGGCGGTGATATTCGGCACCGAATCGTCGGTCATCACCGTGTTCCAGGCCTGCTCCTTCACTTCGGCGATCGGCCGCGCCGTCGCCGCCGCCGCAGCTTGGCGCTTACCGGCGGCGGTGGGGTCGTTGGCCAATTCCTGGTCGATGACCGGAGTGTCGAGGCCCTCGGCATCGATCTCGCCCGCCGCCGCCAGCGCGGTGACCAGCCGCCAGCGCAGATCGGTGTCGACCACCAGACCGGGCAGACCGACGGTGGCCGGATCGCCGTCGAGCAGTTCGCGCAGCACCTCGGTGTGCCAGGCCTGCAGCCGCGCGCCGGTGAGCGCATTGACAAAGGCGAGCTGATGATCCGAGCCCGCCGCGGCCTCACGGGCCAGTTCCAGCAGCCGGTTGGCGTATTCGGTCCAGCCGGTGGCATTCGCCCACTCCGGATCGGCGTAGCTGCCGATCGCGGTATTGGCCTGCATCAGAAGTCGCTGCACCACACCGATTTCGCTCTCGGTGCCGATTCCGCGCTGCACCAGGGCGACGAAGTCGCGTGCGCGCATCTCGGCCTGCCTGGTCATCTCCCACGCGGCCGACCAGCACAGCGTGCGCGGCAGTGGTTCGACGATTTCGTGGATGCGGTGCAGCACCACATCGAGCGAATCGGGATCGAGGCGAACCGAGCAGTAGGTGAGATCGTCATCGTTGATCAGCACCAGCTGGCCGCGTTCCACGCCGACGAGTTCGGGCACTTCGGTGCGCTCGGCCGCGTCGAGGTCGAGTTCGATGCGGTTGGTGCGGACCAGCTTTCCGTCCCGTTCGCCGTACACACCGATCGCAAGGCGATGCACGCGCCGCTCACCCGCGCCCGGCTCCGCACCCTCCTGGACGACCGCGAACCTGGTGAAACGGCCGCCGGGATCGACCTCGAAATCCGGACGCAGGATATTCAGTCCGGTGGTCTTGAGCCACTGCGTGCCCCAGTCGGACAGATCGCGGCCGGAGGACTTCTCCAGTGCCGAGAGCAGATCGTCGAAAGTGGCGTTGCTGTAGGCGTGTTCGGTGAAGTAGGCGCGCAGTCCGGCGAGGAACGGTGCCAGCCCGACATAGGCCACCAGCTGCTTGAGCACGGAAGCGCCCTTGGCGTAGGTGATTCCGTCGAAGTTGACCTCGACCGCGTGCAGATCCGGAATATCGGCGGCGATCGGATGTGTGGACGGCAGCTGATCCTGCCGGTATGCCCAGGACTTCTCCACATTCGCGAAAGTGGTCCAGGCACTGGTGTACTCGGTCGCCTCGGACTGGCACAGCACCGAGGCGAAGGTCGCGAACGATTCGTTCAACCACAGGTCGTCCCACCACTTCATGGTGACCAGATCGCCGAACCACATATGCGCCATCTCGTGCAGCACCGTCTCGGCGCGCCGCTCATAGGATGCGCGGGTCACCTTGGACCGGAAGACGTAGTCCTCCAGGAAGGTGACGGCACCGGCGTTCTCCATCGCGCCCGCGTTGAATTCCGGGACGAACAGCTGGTCGTACTTGCCGAACGCGTAGGGCACACCGAAGTTCTTGTGGTAGAAGCCGAAGCCCTGTTTGGTCTCGGTGAACAGCCGGTCGGCATCCATGTGCTCGGCGAGCGAGGCGCGGCAGTAGATGCCGAGCGGGATGGTGCCATGGTCGTCGGTGTAGGCGTCGGTCCATTCCGCGTACGGGCCCGCGATGAGCGCGACCAGGTAGGTGCTCATCTTCGGGGTGGTGCGAAACAGGTGCTTACCGGGATCGGCGAGCAGCGTATCGACCGCGGCCCCGTTGGAGATGACCTTCCAGTTCGGCGCGGCGGTCACGCTGATATCGAAGGTGGCCTTGAGGTCCGGCTGGTCGAAGCAGGCGAACATGCGCTTGGCGTCGGCGGTTTCGAACTGCGAGTACAGGTAGACCGCATCATCGGTGGGATCGACGAAGCGGTGCAGGCCCTCACCGGTATTGGAGTATTCGCAGTCGGCCTCGACGACCAGTTCGTTGCGCTCGGCCAGACCGGTGAGTGTGATGCCCGTTGACTCGTCGTAGTCGGCGATATCGATCGCGGTGCCGTTGAGCACGGCCGAGCGGACCCCGCGGGCGACGATATCGATGAAGGTGCTCGCGCCCGCAGTCGCGGTGAATGTGACCGTGCTGCGGGAGAAGAAGGTCTGCTCGCCCGGCTTCCCCGCCCCGTCGGTCAGGTCGAGGTCGATGCGATAGTTCTCGACCTGCACTGTCGAGGCGCGTTCGATTGCCTGGTCGCGAGTCAGGTTCGGTGCGGACATGGGACTCCTTCGTTGGTCGAAGAACATGTGCGGGCGGGCCGCCCGGCGGGCACAGCACTCACCACAATGCCACCTCGGTAAGGTTGCCCGCGCGGAAGTTTTTCCCATAAACCCTATCGATCAGGATCGGAGCGCGACGTGAAGCACATCCACGCCGGAAAGGTGCGCGACCTCTACGAGGACGGCGAAACGCTGCTGCTCGTTGCGTCGGATCGGGTGTCGGTCTATGACGTGGTGCTGCCGACGCCGATCCCGGATAAGGGCGCGCTGCTGACCCAGCTGTCGAACTGGTGGTTCGAGTACTTCACCGACGTGCCCAACCATGTGGTCTCGGCGACCGATGTGCCCGCGGAATTCGCCGGTCGCGGCATTCGGGTCAAGCCGCTGAAGATGCTGCAGGTCGAGTGCATCGCGCGCGGCTACCTGACCGGATCGGGGCTCAAGGAGTACGAGCAAAGCGGCACGGTCTCCGGTGTCGCACTGCCGCCGGGGCTGCGCGATGGCGACAAACTGCCCGAACCGATTTTCACCCCGTCCAGTAAGGCATCCGAGGGCCACGACGAGCCCATCACCTTCGCGGACGTGGTGAACCAGGAGGGCCGCGAGGTCGCCGAGCAATTGCGCGATCTGACATTGCGGATCTACACCCGAGGCGCCGCGCACGCCGCGCAGCACGGTGTCATCGTCGCCGACACCAAGGTCGAATTCGGTTGGGACGGTGACACTCTCACCCTGGGCGATGAGGTGCTGACCTCGGACTCCTCGCGCTTCTGGCCCGCCGCCGAATGGGAGCCCGGCCGCCCCCAGCGCTCCTTCGACAAGCAGTTCGTCCGCGACTGGTCCACCTCCACCGGCTGGAACAAGGAATATCCCGGCCCGGAGATCCCCGCCGATATCGTCGAAGCCACCCGCCAGAAGTACATGGAAGCCTACGAACTCATCACCGGGCAGGCCTGGGGCGGCGCAACCCGCTGACCGCTGGGCGGGGTCTCGGGCGGTGCGGAAGCGGTCAGCTGAGGTGTTGAGCGAGGCGGTCCAGGTAGGGGCGTTGGCCGTTTCCGAGCTTTTCGTGGGCGGTGCGGAGGTCGAACCAGGCGGCGCGGTCGATTTCCGGGAAGGTGGCGGTGCGGCCGGATTTGGGCGGCCATTCCATATCGAAGGTGCCGGGCACCACTTCGGCCGGGTCCAAGTCGGCCTCGACGGCCCAGACGGTGAGATTCTTGGTGGATTTGCCACTGCCGTAACGAACCTCGCCGAGCGGCACCCGCTCGCCCTCGGGCACCGGTAGGCCGAGTTCCTCGGTGAACTCGCGGGCCGCGGCGTCCTCGGGGCTTTCGTCCTCCGGGTCGTATTCGCCCTTCGGAATCGACCAGGCGCCCGCATCCTTATGCGTCCAGAACGGTCCACCCATATGCCCGATCAGGACCTCGACATCACCGGAACTCCGGCGGAACAACAGAATCCCAGCACTGAATTTCCCAGCCACACCTAGCAGTCTGCCGCCTACCGCAACTAGACGCGCACGCGACACGGCCCCACCGCAGCGACCCCGCCGCCGCTATCAGATCTGGCAGGGCCTCCGTGCGCGCCGGGCTGGCCCGACGTGCGACTCCGGCAGCCTGTCGCCGTTCTCAACCCTCGACCCCGATCGAGGCGGCGGGGAGGGCGGGTGTGGTGGGGTCAGGGGTGGTGGTGGAGGTGGGCGGCGCGCAGGGTTAGGTAGTTGCGTTCGGGGGAGCTGGTGGTGTGGTGGGCGGCGGCGGTGTAGTGGGTGATGGCGGCGTCGAAATCGCCCGCCATTTCGTGTAGGTGGCCGCGGACCGCGTCGAGGCGGTGGTTGCCCGCCAGTTGATCGTCGAGGGTGGCGGCGAGTTCGAGGCCAGCGGCGGGGCCGTGGACCATGGCGGTGGCGACGGCGCGGTTGAGGGTCACCATCGGGTTCTTCGAGATGCGCTCGATCATGTTGTACAGCGCCAGGATTCGCGTCCAATCGGTGTCCTCGGCACGTCGGGCCTGCGCGTGCAGCACCGCGATCGCAGCCTGGATTTGGTAGGGGCCAGTGAGGCCCGATGCGAGGGTGCCGGTCGTCAGCGTGGTGCCCTCGGTGATCAGTGCGCGATCCCACAGAGCGCGGTTCTGCTCGGCGAGCGGAATCAACTCACCATGGGGCCCGGTGCGCGCGGCCCGGCGGGAGTCGGTGAGCAGCATGAGCGCGAGCAGTCCGGCCACCTCGGTGTCGTCGGGGAGCAGCAGGTGCATGGATCTGGTCAGGCGGATGGCCTCGGCGGCGAGATCTGTCCGCTGCAGGTCGGGCCCGGAGGTGCTGGTGTGCCCCTCGTTGAAGATCAGATACAGCACGTGCAGTACCGAACCGAGCCGCTCGTGCCATTGCGCGTCACCGGGTCGGGCGAACGGCCGGTCGAGGGTGGCCAGCTTCTTCTTGGCACGCGTAATCCGTTGCGCCATGGTCGCTTCGGGTAACAGGAAGGCGTTGGCGATCTCCGCTGTGCCGAGTCCGCCGACCGCGCGCAATGTCAGCGCGATGGCACTCGCGGACGACAGTGCCGGATGGCAGCACAGGAAGAACATGGCGAGCGTGTCATCCCGATCGATGGCCTCGGCATCGAGCACATCGCGTTCGAAGACCGTCGTCTCCCTGCGCCGCCGAGCCACTTCGGCACGCACCGCATCGGCCATCCGCCGGTGCGCGACCTGGATCAGCCACCCGCGCGGATTGTCCGGCAGACCGTCGGCGGCCCATTGGGTCGCCGCCGCGAGCATGGCCTCCTGCAGCGCATCCTCGGCGGTGTCGAAATCACCGAACCGGCGCACCAAGGTGCCGAGGACCTGTGGCGCGAGTTCGCGCAACAGGTCCTCGATGCCCGCGGGCAATGTCGTGCTCATCGCGGACTATTGGTCGGTCGCCGGAACACCCATCACCGCGCGCACCTCGATGCGCTCACCGATCGGCTGTCCGCCCGGCCCCGGTGCCGCCGACGCCTGCGCGGCGATCTGCAGCGCGCGCTCCGGGCTCTCCACATCGACGATCCAATATCCGGCGAGGAATTCCTTGGTCTCCGGAAACGGCCCGTCGGTGATCACCGGTGCCGAGCGCCCGTCCGAACTCACCAGCCGCGCATCCTCCGGTCCGGCCAGTCCCTGGGCGTCGACCAGCTCACCGTTCTCGGCCAGCTCCGCACCCAGCGCCCGCTGGAAATCCAGATGCGCCTGGATCTCTTCCGGCGTCCACTCGGTGATCGGGGTGTCGCAGTTGGCGGCGGGTCCGTAGGTCTTGATCAGCATGTACTTCATATCCGGTCTCCCTGGCCTTTGGTGCGCCCGTCTGGCGCGCTCGCGATGCGGTCGGAGCGCGTCGCGCCGATTCGACACATTCTCGAATAGTCGACCGAGATCCGCATCACAGGGGCGTCGCGGGATCGGCGAGCCGGTCCGGATCGACCTGTTGGCCGATCAACTCCCTGATCCGGTCGGTGACATCCCAGATGTTCACGTTCATTCCCGCCAGTACCCGGTTGTCGGCGTCGAGCCAGAACGCGACGAATTCGCGCTTGGCCTCATCGCCGCGCACCACCACCCGCGCGTACTCGCCGGGCGCGGCATAGCCGGTGTACTCCATGCCCAGGTCGTATTGGTCGGTGAAGAAGTAGGGCAGCCGCTCATAGGACGCGGACTTGCCCAGCATGGTCCGGGCCGCAACGGCGGGCTGGTTGAGCGCATTGGCCCAGTGCTCTACCCGAATCGGCCGGCCGAGCACCGGATGCTGCTCCTCGGCGATGTCGCCGACTGCGACGATATCCGGGTCGCTGGTGGCCAGGCCGGCATCGACGAGCACGCCGCCATTGGTCGCGAGCCCGGCGTCCGCAGCCAGTTCGATATTCGGACGCGCGCCGATCGCGACCAGCACCGCATCGCCCTCGATGACGGTGCCATCGGCGAGCCGGACGCCGGTCGCCAGATCCGTCTCCACGGTATGAGTGGTGATCTCGCTGACCTGCGCGCCGAATCGGAAGTCGACGCCGTGGTCGCGATGCAGCTGCGCGAAGACCCGGGCCATTTCCGGCCCGAGCGCCGCCAGCAGCGGCAATTCGGCGGATTCGACAATGGTGACCTCGACCTGGGCGGCGCGCGCGGCCGAAGCGACCTCGAGCCCGATCCAGCCCGCTCCGATGATGACGAGGCGGCGGGCGGTGCCGAACAGTTCGATCAGGGTGTCGGAATCGCCAATGGTGCGCAGGGTGTACACGCCGCGGGCGTCCATACCTGGAATCGGCAGCCGACGCGGTGTCGAACCGGTCGCGAGCGCGAGCTTGTCGTAGCCCAGCGTCGAACCATCCGGCAGCGTCACGGTTTTCGCGGTCCGATCGATCGCACCGACCTCGGTGCCGAGTCGCACGTCGATGTGGTGATCGCGGTACCACTGGCCCGGATCCACGGTGAATTCCTCGAGCGATTTCTTGCCCGCCAGATGTTCCTTCGACAGCGGTGGGCGCTCGTAGGGCAGATAGTCCTCGGCGCAGATCAGCGTCACGGCTCCGGCGAAATCATTGTCGCGCAGTGCCTCCGCCAGTTTGGCCGCGGCCAGACCGCCACCGACGATGACGAAACGCTGATCAGAGGTCATTGCGGACTCCTTTTCGGGAGGGAACCGGATGCCTGCGTGTCAACCCTACTGGGACCCGATGCCGCCTTTCGGGAAATCGGCGACCGGCACGGGAACGAATCGCACGGTTTCGTGGTTGGCCACGGATAGCGGTGTGCCGAGCCCACCGCGCCAACTGCATGCGATGGAGAGGAACAGGTCATGAGCGAGACGACCACCAAGAATGTCGCCGATTTCTGGTTCGACCCGCTGTGCCCGTGGTGCTGGATCACCTCCCGCTGGATCCTGGAGGTCGAGCAGGTCCGCGATATCGAGACCCGCTTCCACGTGATGAGCCTGTCGGTGCTCAATGAGGGCAAGGAGGGGCTGCCGCCGCAGTACGAGGAGCTGCTCGCCACCGGCTGGGGGCCGGTCCGGGTCGCCATTGCCGCCGCGCAGGAGCACGGTGACAAGGTGCTTTCCCCGCTGTACACGGCCATGGGCACCCGCATCCACAACCGGCGCGAGGAGTACGCGCGCGATTCCCGCAAGGAGACCCTCGCCGCGGTGATCGCGGATTCGCTCGCCGAGGTCGGCCTGCCCGCCGAACTCGCCGCGGCCGCCGAGAGCGCGGAATTCGACGAGGCGCTGCGCAAGAGCCATCACGAGGGCATGGACAAGGTCGGACCCGATGTCGGCACGCCGACCATCCACATCAATGGCAAGGCGTTCTTCGGTCCGGTGCTCTCGCGGATCCCGCGCGGCGAGGAGGCCGGGAAGCTGTGGGACGCCGCGGTCACCCTGGCCGACTACCCGCATTTCTTCGAGCTGAAGCGGACCAGGACCGAGGATCCGGTCTTCGACTGAGTGCGGTGCGCTACGGCACGGGTTTCGGCGGCAGCGCCGGAACCTCGCCGTAGCTGCTCGGATACGGACCGGCCGGGGGCGCACTGGCCGGACGGCTCGGACGCCAGAACAGACGGCCGTGCCTGCTGCGGTCGCGCAGCGCCCACATTCGCCAGGTCAGCACCGGATGCGAGGCCATGGCATTGATGACCCAGACGAAGAAGCCCTTCTCCACCGCGGCCCGGTCGGCCATCTCGTCGAAGCCGACCAGTTTGTTCAGGTACTTGCCCGCGGCCAGGGTGCCCATGGCGGCCGGTGCCCCCACATGTCGGTTGCAGTAGCCGTGGTTGTCGGCGGTGTACTCCTGGGACCGGATCAGTGAGCTGCCGATGATCGGCAGCGACGGCGCGACGAACATGCCGAGCTGGCGCCAGTACGAGGTATGCCCGGCCGCGATATGCCCCACCTCGTGCCCGATGATGAAGGCGAGCGCATCGGGTTCGCGTGCGGCGCCGCCGATTTCGAACAGATCGCTGTAGACCGCGACATAGCGCCGGAACCCGTGCCCGGAGGCGAAGGCATTGATCTGCCCATTGCCGAGTACCACGTAGGCGTCGGGAACCTTGGCCAACCCGAATCGTGCCGCCGCCTCGACCACCAGCTGATAGCCCTCGGGGAACTGCGTCGGTGACATCTTGACGGCGTTGACCCGCTGGGCCGCGTAGCCCATACCGCGCAGGAACCAGACCACGATCGGCGCGAAGACCAGGATCGCCACGTACAGACTCGGCAGCTTCCCGCCCAGGATGAGGTCGACGAACACCAGCAATGCCAGCAGCAACGCGAGCGTGGTGATCACACATACGACCACGAGCAGCGGAATCTCCCACGGATGCCGCGCGGGCATACCGTACGGCGACAGACCGCGCGGCTGGCGCTGCGGCGGTGTCCCGGGCGGTGCCGGGACCACACCGTGGGGACCTGGGGTGTACGGCGCCGGACCGTAGTGGGGCGTCGGGTACGGCAACCCGGGGTAGGGCTGGGGTGTCGAGGGGTATTGAGGCATCGAGGGGTACTGGGGCGAATCCTGTTGGTCGGAAACATGCCCGCTCGATGTGGCGGTCGCGTCCTGAGCCTGCGCCCATCCGCTCAATGCGGGATAGGGGTCGGCGGGATGGCCCGCCTGCTGGGGCGGCTTGGATTCGGGCGGCTGCATACAGAGAACTCTATTCACTTGCCGGAGACGACGTTCGAAACCGTTGTCGCGCGGTCGGTACCAGTGGCCGCGAACACGGGTGGCATACCGGTCGATTCGCCGCGGCCGCTACCGGTGTTGATCCCGCTGGCGCGGTGACGCATGTCCCCCTCGCGGCACGCCCGAACACGCCTGACACAATCGCAGCCATGCGCGTATACCTGGGTGCCGACCATGCCGGTTTCGAACTGAAGAATCACGTCAAGGCCCATCTGGAGCAGGCGGGCCATGAGGTCGTCGACTGCGGCGCCCTCGAGTACGACGCGCTCGACGACTACCCCGCCTTCTGCATCGAGGCGGCCCGCCGCACCGTCGCCGACCCGGGCAGTCTCGGCCTGGTCTTCGGTGGCAGCGGCAATGGTGAGCAGATCGCCGCGAACAAGGTGCCCGGCGCCCGCTGCGCCCTGGCCTGGAGCGTGGAGACCGCCCAGCTGGCCCGTGAGCACAACAACGCGCAGCTGATCGGCATCGGCGGCCGCATGCACTCCACCGAGGAGGCGCTGGCGATCGTGGACGCATTCATCTCGACCAAGTGGTCCGAGGAGCCGCGCCACCAGCGCCGCATCGACATCCTGGCCGAGTACGAGAAGACCGGTGTGCCCCCGGCTGTTCCGGCCTACTGAGCGCGTAATACGCCGTCCCGCAAGGCGACCCGGTGTCCCGGGTCGTCTCTGTGGTGGAGCAGAGAGGATGCCGGGCTCGGATGCCTGAGGGCCATACGCTGCACCGACTGGCGCGACTGCATCAACGGCGCTTCGCCGGGGGAGTGGTGCGGGTATCCAGTCCGCAGGGCAAGTTCGCCGCCGGTGCCGCCCGGGTCGACGGGCAGGTGCTCACGCGGGCCGAGGCGTACGGCAAACATCTACTGCACCACTACGAGTCGGGTCTCATCGTGCATGTGCACCTCGGCCTGTACGGGGTGTTCACCGAGGTGGCGTTGCCGATGGGGGAGCCGGTCGGGCAGGTGCGGATGCGGATCGTCGGCGACGCATCGGCCGATGATCGCCTGTACGGTACCGATCTACGCGGCCCAACCGCCTGTGAGGTGTACACCCGCGCAGAACTGACGGCGCTGACCGATCGGCTCGGCCCGGACCCGCTGCGGCGCGGCGCCGATCCCGAACGGGCCTGGCGGCGCATGCACCGCTCGCGCAGGCCGATCGGCGCACTGCTGATGGACCAGCAGGTGCTTGCCGGTGTCGGCAATGTGTACCGCGCGGAACTGCTCTTCCGGCACGGCATTTCGCCGCAGCGTCCAGGCACGTCGCTGAGCGCCGAGGAGTGGGACGCGATGTGGACCGATCTGGTTGCGCTGATGCGGGTCGGGGTGCGGGTCGGCAAGATGGTCGTCGTCCGCCCCGAGCACGACCACGGTGAACCGTCTTATGCGGCCGACCGCCCACGCACCTACGTGTACCGCCGCCCCGGCGCCCCATGCCGCATCTGCGGCACCCCCATCGCGCACAGCGTGCTGGAGGGCCGAAACCTGTTCTGGTGCCCCAGCTGTCAAGCCAGCTGAACGATTACCAGGCCCGCTGATGACCTCATCGGTGATCAACGGGCCTCGGTGGTAGCCGAACCGTGTGGTGGCGGATCAGCCCGCAACGGCTTTGATGTCGGGTTTATCGGTTTCGGCGAGGGCGAAGCGGCGACCGCCGGCGGTCTTCGCCGAGTACATCGCGCGATCGGCGCGGCGCAGCAGATCGGTGAAATCGCAGGATTCGCCCGGCGGTGAGTAGGCGGTGCCGACACTCGCCGAGACCGGTACCGGACCGGCCGTCGACCACACCGGATCACGCAGTGCCGCCACGATGCGGTGCGCGATATCGCCGAGGGTGTTGTGGTGCGGGTTGGTGGCGAGCACGAATTCGTCACCGCCGTAACGGCAGATGACGGTTTCCGGCGGACAGATCTCGCGCAGCCTGCGGGCCAGTTCGACGAGCACCTCGTCGCCGACGGCATGGCCGTAGTTGTCGTTGATCTGCTTGAACCGGTCCAGATCGATCAGCAGCAGGCCGACGCCTCGGTTCGGGTCGGCCGCCATCAGCCGCACCTTGTCCTGTAGCAGCGTGCGGTTGGCGAGGTCGGTGAGCGCGTCGTGGGTGGCCTCGTGCCGCAGCCGATGCTGCAATGCGGCGATCTCCTGTACCCGCAATGACACCGCCGCCGAAAGGTTCTGTTCCTGTTGGGCCAGTGCCCGTTCCTGCAGCGCCTGGGCATAGCTGTCGATGGCCTGGCTGGCGACCAGCGGCCAGCGCGTGGCGACCAGCGACCCGGGCGCCCCCGCCGGGAAGCCGAGCAGCCAGCGGGTGGCCTGGGCCAGCATTCTGGTCCGTTCGAACGGCGCCTCGACCAGCCGTGCCCCCAACATCCGCGCCTCGGGCACCGGAAAGGGCTCGGACCTGGCCAGTTTCAGTAGCTGCTCGATGATCTCGGCCAGCACCGGTTGCAGCTGTTCTGGTGACGCGTGTGATCCCGGTTCCGCGCAGACCGCACGCGCCCACGCGCCAGCCTTCTGCGCTACGGGTGGTTCGATATCCGCAGACATCGCACTCACCCACCGCGGGTGATGTCGGTACCCGGGTGCCCTGTTCCCACGCAGGTGCCGGTTTCACCCCGATCGTTCCCACTGCTACGCGGTTGTGTCCACCTCGCTCGGTGCACGCTCACCGCCCCCTTTCCAGATACCCCCGTCCGGCAAAAAGGATCCTAGCAAGCCACTCGGCACCGAAAAACGCTGTTTTACAACGAGTTCTCGATCCCTGGCGAATGGCGATCGGGTATGTGATCGCTGCCGCGCCTCCGGCGTTACACATGAATTCTGTTCGCCGGAAAGTCGCGGACCGACACGCCGACGGCGCGCCGAACGGGGCTGAAATCGGGTGGCTACCGGCCCGTTCATGTCTCGGCGAGAACGGCCGAGTGGCTCGAAGCGATTAGTGATAGCTGCAAGCTATTATTGCCGGCCGGGTCGTGGCCTCGCGTCCGGCAACTGTTCACAGTCGTTCGGCGGGGGCGGATTAGCGTTTCCGGCGCTGCATTCGGTACAGTCGGTGCGCACACGACATCGTGGCGATCCCATCGGTGTCGTATGCCTGCGGGTGTAGTTCAATGGTAGAACCTCAGCCTTCCAAGCTGATGGTGCGGGTTCGATTCCCGTCACCCGCTCCACGCAGGATTCATCCTCGTCGGCGCTCTCTTTCGCCGCGAGGTCACGGGGTGTAGCGCAGCTTGGTAGCGCATCCGCTTTGGGAGCGGAGGGTCGCAGGTTCAAATCCTGTCACCCCGACAAGAGTTCGAGTGTTCCGGCCCAGGTCAGGACCATGCCGTGATGTTCCGGCAATCGGGGCGGTTCGCTCCTGGCTCCCTTGAATGACCGATTTTGGCCGGTGTCTGTTGCACGTAGATTGCACGGCCGTTCTTTGCGGATAGATCGCCTATCCGCCGCTTCGGCATGTTCACTGCCTATGTCGTTTGCCACCGTTAGGGACCACCACGTTGCCAGTCGTGGGCGAGCAGGAGCCTTGCGAACATTTGCCCACCGGGCGGTGTCACTGCCCGTCGCTATGGTCACCGCATGACCCACCCCGCTCCGTTCGACCAGGTATGGACTCGTTTCCTCCATCTGCTCGGCATGTACTCGCCCGCCTCCGTCGCGACCCTGCAACCCGGAGCCACCGCCGAGCAGATCGCTCACCTGGAAGCTGTCCAGGGTTTCGCGCTGCACCCCGACGTCCGGGCACTGCTCGAACATCACAACGGCACCGTGTACGCCGAATACGGGGGTGCCGACGAAGGCGCCAACTTCCTGCCGATGGGGTACATGCTCGACTCGATCGACCGGATCCTCGCCGGTCACGAATGGCGAACCACCTTCAGCGCCGAGAATCGAGCATCGGGCTTGGGTGAGGAGACCCTCTACGGTCATGCCCACCAATGGGTTCCGATTGCTCACTCCATCGATGCCGGTATCTTGTTCGTCGAGCACCGCCCCGGACCGACCTACGGTCACGTCATCGAATTGGGTATCGGCTCGGGCGCTTTCGAAGGCACTTTGTGGGCCAACACGCTGCTCGAATTCTTCGACGCCCTCGCTCATTCCCTCAACACCCGCAGCCCCTTTCGCGACGAGACCCCCGGCGTGCGGGAGTCGAACCTCACCGGGAAGATCTATGCGCACTGGGACTGGCAAGGGTGAACCCTCCCCGAGAACCCTTCGTGCGAGCCTTGGTAACCCGGATCAGGGACGTCTCAGGCGGCTCCGTGTCACGGAATGTTCCGTGATCGGCATTTCCGGACCTTCGGCTGCCGTCGGTTCTCTGCCGTTGACGACAAGCTCTCCGTGATCGACGATCGGTTCTCGGTGATCGACGACCGGCTGTCTGCTGTCGATGACCGGCTCTCGGTACTGGATGGCCGGTTCTCTGATGTCGGTTCGAAGTTGGACCGCATCCTGGCGGCCCTGGGCGTCGATCAGGACGGTGCGTAACCGGGGCACGTCCGCACGATCATGCCCGGTAGCGTCGAAGCGTTGGTCGGTGGCCGCCGAAGTGTTGCCGGATAGTCTGCTGTGGCGATGCGGGGCGGTAGCTGAGGTCCGAGGGGATCGGGCGGGAGATTCGAATCGATGCTCAGCTGTGGTGAATCTGTCGGCTTGCTGTGAGTCATCGGCCCTTGCCGATTCTGGGCGGCATCGGGGCATGCGGTGCGGCATATTGTGTAGCCGTGCCCGACCGTGACGCGTCACCGGCCGCGAGCGTGCTGGTCGTCGACGATGAGCCGAATATTCTCGACCTGCTCTCCGCCGCGCTGCGGATGAGCGGATTCGACGTGTACACCGCGGCCAGTGGGCTCGAGGCATTGGCCGTGGCGGCGCAGCGGCCACCGGACATCGTGGTGCTGGATGTAATGCTGCCGGATCTGGACGGCTATGTGGTGGCACGGCGGCTGCGGGAGTCCGGCAACCAGGTGCCGGTGTTGTTCTTGACGTCGCGGGATGCGAAAGAACTAAATAATGGCGAGCTTTAAAGATACCTTACAAGAAGCGATTGAATTAACAAAAGAAAAAGGATTTGAACAATCTAGAGCGGAATGG
>NZ_JBEXLC010000054.1:0-54051 GCF_040609795.1 Nocardia sp. NPDC004604 | reverse complement strand
TCACCATGTGTTCTAATACCTCCATCAGCAATAATTGGTTTACGTTCCCGAGCACCACCGCGCCGGCCGCCTTCAACCGCGACACCTGTACCGCGTCCTCGGCCGGTACGTAGTTCGCGTGCTGCGGCATGCCCCAGGTCGTGGGCAGCCCGGCGATGTTGTAGGACTCCTTGACCGTCACCGGAATGCCGAGCAGCGGCCGATCCTCGCCGCGGGCGCGCGCCTGGTCGGCGCGGCGCGCGGCGGCCCGCGCGCGGTCGAAGTCCGGTACACAGATCGCGTTGATCGCCTTGTCGTCCCGCTCGATACGGGCGATCGCCTCATCGGTCAGTTCCACCGATGTCACTTCACCAGCATGCAAGGCGGCCGCGAGTTCTTCCGCCGACTGAAAATTCCAATCCATGAATCCGACGCTATTGGCCCGCCGGAGAGGACATAAAATGCCGATTCGCACAACGGGAAAGTCGAACGGACCACCTGCACCGGTGAAGTCACCCGCTCGTTCTGCCATCGAGGACGGCCCACCCCAGGTCACAGCGTCGGCAGTGGGTCAACTCCATGAGCACAGGGCATAAGAATGCCGCGCCGTGCAACGGGATAGATGTCTCAATACTCATCATGTTCCTGCCCGGCCACAGACTATTCGCCTGACCACTGGCCATGACGACACGCGGCGGGATCGGTGTCGGCCTGGAAGTTCAGGAGACCTTCATCGGACACCCGCGCGTACTTCGCGAGGCTGCGAACCGATGTATGCCCGGACACGTTCTGTCGGTTCGACGGGCCGCCGCCGGAACTCCTTAGCGTCGGATCTCGGGCGACTGTCCCTCACCCCCATATTCCTGATCTGATTGCATTTTGCAATCAGATGTGCATGGAGAAGATGCAGCTGGTTGTAGAATGCAAGCGGCGATTTCGACCGAGGGAGCATCAGATGCGCGATCAGGGACGTTCGGGCTGCCCGATCAACGCGACTATCGAGGTGATCGGCGATCGGTGGACGCTGCTGGTGCTGCGCGACGTGATGTTCGGCAACCGCCGCCACTTCCGCGAACTGCTCGCTGGATCGGAGGAGGGCATCGCATCCAATATCCTGTCCGACCGGCTCAAGCGCCTGGTCGCGGCCGGACTGCTCAGCCGCGAGGACTCCCGTCCCGGGCAGAAGGCCGAGTACCGGCTGACCGAGCCCGCGATTCAGTTGGTGCCGATCATGGCGCAGCTGGGCGCATGGGGGTTGCGGCATCGACCGACGACCAAGCGCCTGCGTGTACGCGCGGAACTGCTGGAGGAGGGCGGGCCGCAGCTGTGGGCCGAGTTCATGGATGAGCTGCGCGAATCGCACCTCGGGGTGCCCCGCCCCGATCCGGATGCCCCGACCGCGACCGAGCGGTTGGCGCGCGCCTATGCCGACGCGGTCGCCGAGGGGTGATATCGCGCTGCGGCTTGCGCACCAGATCCGGCCGCAGGGCCTGTCGACGGCGCGGCCGAATTCTGAGCGCTACAGCTCATCTCCGGTAGCGAGGACTTCCCTGCGGAAGAAGTCGGCGGTGATCTCGCGGGCTCCGGATCCCGATCCGCCGTCTTCGGGAAAGCGGCTGTCGCGCGGTCGAATTCGTCCGCGATGAACTCGGCGAGCGGCACAGGCGTTGTGCCGCTGCACATTTCGCGGGTGCATGATTTGAGCTCGGTCGGCTCGGTGGTCGCGGTAACCAGCCGCCGCAGTGTCCGGAACAAGTGCGTCGACGTGCGCTGGTCGGTCAGCTGGTGATGATCGCCACGGGGGTGGGCGTATTCATCGGCGGCGTCGTCATCTTGACGATAGGACTCACCTTCGTCTTCGTGCCGACCGATCTGCAGTTCATGCACACCGATGCCGCCACGCCGAAGTCCGCCAACGCACACCTACTGCCGTTCATCGCCCATGACCGTGCCGGATTCGGCGGCGCGCTGATGACGACGACGGTGGCGATCGTGCTGCTCGGTCGGTGGGGCTGGCGGCAGGGCGAGGCATGGGTGTGGTGGACGTTGCTCGGTGCGACCGTTGCCGGGTCGGCCAGTGCGCTGGTGATCCACTTCTTCATCCACTACACCGCGTTCATCCATCTGCTGCCGGTGTATTTCGGTAGCGCGACGCTTGCTGTCGCGCTGATTTTGGGGCGCCCATATCTGATGTATCGCGCCGACTAATAGCACGGCCACGCAACTCGATGGCAGCACCGTTGGATTTGTCCGAGATTTGCCGGATTCCCGCCGATTAGTCAGACCTATCTCGGATAGGTCTCAGGCGGTTCGAAACATTCTCTTAGAGAGCTCTCAGAGATCATCTTTTGCGGAGCTAATTATGGCTCGAAAAAGGATGTCTGACCTGCGATTGGCTGAATCTTGCCTGTTCAAGACCATGATGGACGGTTGTCCAGATCACATTGAAAAGCAGTATGTAGTCTGCGTCACTATCTGGCCGAAATCCGTAACCGGATTTGCGTAAGCCCCGATGTGCCATGTGTCAGCCAGTTCGACTGGATTTGTTTTCGACGAAGAGGAAATTTCATGATCCCCGTTATCATCGACACCGGTTCTGCTGCCCTGAACGGCCTGCTTTCCACCGGTAGCGCTGCTCTGCACGGTATTCTCAACACCCTGTGGACGGGTTCGTTCGGCGGCTGATAGCGCTGTTGCGGCCGATTGATTTCGGCCGTATCCGTGCCGTTCGATTCGGCGCGAGACGAGTCGAGGCCCCGCACCTGATGGTGCGGGGCCTCGCCTTTGCCGGATCCGGCGACGGCACTGACGGCGGCCGCCTACCAGGGGGTAGGGCGCTGCCATTTCGCGCCCACTAAGCTGGTCGGCGGTAAATGCCTACCCCTCTTCCTCCCAGGAGTAACCCACAGTGAGCCAAGCAGGCCGTCCTGTTGTTCTGATCGCCGACAAGCTCGCCCAGTCGACCGTCGACGCGCTTGGTGACGGTGTCGAGGTTCGCTGGGTCGATGGCCCCGACCGCCCGGCACTCCTCGCCGCGGTGCCCGAGGCGGACGCGCTGCTGGTCCGCTCCGCGACCACCGTCGACGCCGAGGTGCTCGAGGCCGGGAAGAACCTGAAGATCGTCGCCCGTGCCGGCGTCGGCCTCGACAATGTCGATGTGCCCGCGGCCACCGAGCGCGGCGTCATGGTCGTCAACGCGCCCACCTCGAACATCCACACCGCCGCCGAGCACGCCGTCACGCTGCTGCTGGCCGCGGCCCGCCAGATCCCGGCCGCCGATGCCACGCTGCGCGAGCGCACCTGGGCGCGCAGCAAGTTCAACGGTGTCGAGATCTTCGACAAGACCGTCGGTGTGGTCGGCCTCGGTCGTATCGGCCAGCTGTTCGCCGCGCGCCTGGCCGCGTTCGAGACCAAGGTGATCGCCTACGACCCCTACGTCTCCCCGGCCCGCGCCGCCCAGCTCGGCATCGAACTGCTCAGCCTGGACGAACTGCTCGAGCGTGCCGACCTGATCTCGGTGCACCTGCCGAAGACCCCTGAGACCAAGGGCATCATCGGCAAGGAAGCCATCGCCAAGACCAAGCCCGGCGTCATCATCGTCAATGCCGCGCGCGGTGGGCTGGTCGACGAGCAGGCGCTCGCCGACGCCATCAAGTCGGGTCACGTGCGCGCCGCGGGCCTGGACGTGTTCGACACCGAGCCGTGCACCGACAGCCCGCTGTTCGATCTGCCGCAGGTCGTCGTGACCCCGCACCTGGGTGCATCCACCGCCGAGGCGCAGGACCGCGCGGGCACCGATGTCGCCAAGTCCGTATTGCTGGCCCTGGCCGGTGAATTCGTGCCGGGCGCGGTGAATGTCACCGGTGGCACCGTCAGCGACGAGGTCGCACCGTGGCTGGAGATCGTGCGCAAGCAGGGTCACCTGCTCGGCGCGGTGTCCAACGAGCTCCCGGTCAGTGTCGAGGTGCAGGTGCGCGGCGAACTGGCCGCGCAGGATGTCGCGGTGCTGGAGCTGTCGGCGCTGCGCGGCATCTTCTCCGCGCTGGTCGAGGACCAGGTCACCTTCGTCAACGCCCCCGCGCTGGCCAAGGACCGTGGCATTAGCGCCCAGGTCACCAAGATTTCGGAGAGCCCGAGCCATCGCAGCGTCGTCGACCTGCGCGCGGTCTTCGGCGACGGCCGCACCCTGAATGTGGCCGGCACGTTGACCGAGCCGCAGCTGGTGCAGAAGATCGTCAACATCAACGGCCGCAACTACGATATGCGCGCCGAGGGCCTGAACCTGGCCGTGCTGAACTACGACGACCGGCCGGGCGCGCTGGGCAAGATCGGCACCAAGCTCGGTGAGGCCGAGATCGATATCCTCGCCGCACAGCTGAGCCAGGATGTCGACAAAGAAGGCGCGACCGTGGTTCTGCGGGTGGCCCGCGAAGTCCCCGCCGACGTCCAGGCCGCGATCGCGGAATCCGTCGGCGCCGCCAAGATCGTCCTGGTCGACCTGTTCTGACCACCGCCGGCGTCGCGCACATCGACCCGTGCGCGGCGCCGTCACATGTGCCGGGCACGACCTGTCACACCGTGCCCGCGAGTGCCGGGCGACGTACGAAACGTGCGCTGCGTGCCCGAGAACGGCGTGCGGTGCGGTGCGAAGTACGGTGGCGGTCGGCAATACTGAACGGAGCATTTTGTTATGAAGCTTGCTGTTATCGCCGGTGATGGGATCGGTCCCGAGGTCATCGCGGAGGCACTCAAGGTGCTCGATGTGGTGCAGCCGGGTGTCGAGAAGACCGAATACGACCTGGGTGCCCGTCGCTACCATGCGACCGGGGAGATCCTGCCGGATTCGGTGCTGCCCGAACTGAAGCAGCATGACGCGATCCTGCTCGGCGCGATCGGCGATCCGTCGGTGCCCAGCGGTGTGCTCGAGCGCGGACTGCTGCTGCGCACCCGCTTCGCGCTGGACCATCACGTGAACCTGCGGCCGTCGAAGCTGTACCCGGGCGTGACCAGTCCGCTGGCTGGCAATCCGGATATCGACTTCGTTGTCGTGCGCGAGGGCACCGAGGGGCCCTACACCGGTACCGGCGGCGCCATCCGGGTGGAGACGCCGCACGAGGTCGCCACCGAGGTCAGCACCAATACCCGCTTCGGCATCGAGCGCGTGGTGCGCTACGCCTTCGCCAAGGCGCAGGCACGCCGCAAGCACCTGACGCTGGTGCACAAGAACAATGTGCTGACCTTCGCCGGTTCGCTGTGGCAGCGCACGGTGAACGAGGTCGCGGTCGAATTCCCGGAGGTGCAGACCGCCTACCAGCACATCGACGCCGCCACCATCCATATGGTCAACGATCCGGGCCGCTTCGACGTGATCGTCACCGATAACCTCTTCGGCGACATCATCACCGACCTCGCGGCGGCGGTCAGCGGTGGTATCGGCCTGGCGGCCAGCGGCAATATCGATGCGTCCGGCGCCAACCCGAGCATGTTCGAGCCGGTGCACGGCAGTGCTCCCGATATTGCGGGTCAGTCCAAGGCCGATCCGACCGCCGCGATCCTGTCGGTTTCGCTGCTGCTCAACCACCTCGGCAATACCGAGGCGGCCGCCCGGATCGAAGCCGCGGTTGCCAAGGATCTCGCGTCGCGCAGTGGTGCGGCCTCGACCGTCGAGGTCGGGGATCGGATCGCCGCGGCGGTCTGATACTTCCCGCAAGGCCCGCACTCGACGGTTTCGGGTGCGGGCTTTGCGCATTCGCGAACCGCGAGGAGGCCTGGCACATACTTGAATTCGGCTCCGCGAGCGCGAACCATCGATGAATGGCCTCCGCATCGACGTGTCGACGCGACCCGTCTCCGGCCACCGGGCGGTCCGATGAGTGAGCGTCGGGTGCTGCGTGGGCGGGGATTCGGACCTTATACCGAAGTTGATCTGCACGACCTACCCGACGGCGGTAGAGGGTTCGAACTCGAGGACGGATGGTTGATCGCGGTCGCCACCGGTGCCCGACACAACTTCGTGGTGCAGCGGCTCGGGCGGCTCATCGATGCCGCGGCGGTCGGGGCGGCTGTGCATATATGTATAGGCGGCGGTTGGGAAGTTGGCACCCCGAGTGGTGTGCGCAAGCCAGATATCGTGGTGATCCCGAGAGATACTGCGCGAGCGGCGATTGTCGCCGAAACCCCCAGGGGCATCCTGGGCAGGGAAGTGCTGCTCGCTGTGGAGGTCGTCGCACCGGGTAACGGTACCGAGCGCACCGATCGGGTCAGGAAGGTCCGCGAATACGCGGCCATCGAAATTGCGCAATACTGGATCGTCGAACATCATCCGGAGGTCCGGATCCACCGAATGCTGCTCGCGGACGGCGTCTTTCGCGCTAGTCCAGTAGTGGCGGCGGGAACGGTGTGCACTGCGCAGATCCAGGCGGATCCACCGTTCCGGGTGAGTTTCGACCCGGCTGTCCTGATCGAGATCTGATCAATCGCACTCGGCCAGCGCGCCACCGACCGCCGCGGCGATACCGCGAATCGACTCATAGCGGCACCGGCGATGACATCGTGCATACGCGCCACCGGCCCGGCGATCGGCCCAATGACATCGAACACTTCACCGGCGACGGCCAGATGCTGCCATTCGATGAGAGTGGCTGCCGCACTGACCGATTCGGCAATGGCCGATCCGCGCCCGGCCAGTTCTGCCAGTTGCTCGGCGGTGGGCGGGAATTGCTCGGTCATGACGGTCTCGCGACGGTGTCGTCGGGCGCAGCGGCTGGTGACCCTGCCGTGTCGGTGGAACGAGGTGCTGGTGGTGAATCCCTGCGGTGGTGGGGGATTCGTTGATCGGAACTAGAGGGTGGGCGGAGCTGGCGGGATGGGCGGCTTCGGCATGCTGGGCGGTATCGGCATGGTGGGTGGGGTGAGCAGACCCGGTGGGGTTGGGAATCCGGGTGGTGTTGGCGGGGTTGGGGGCATGGGAATGCCGGGCGGCGTTGGGAATCCGGGTGGCGCCGGGGGTGGCGGGAACGGTCCCATGGGGGGCATCGGGCCGCTGAAGCGTTGGAAGGCCGCTTGGCGTGAAGTGCCGAGCAGATCGCCGATTTCGGCCCAGGTGTGGCCTTCATCGCGGGCCTGCCGGGCCAGGGTGTGCAGGATGTCGTCGACGAGGCGGCTCAAGTTTCGGGTCGCGGTGAGCGCGGCCAGCACCGGCACGCTGGGCCGCCCCTCCTCTGGACGCAGCACGCCCACGACCAGTTCCGCATTGGCGGACAACAACTCTCCGAGTATTGCCCGCTCGTCCTGTGGGTCTATGTGTTGGTGTTCATCAGGCATATGTAAAGCTTGGCTTGACATCGAGGGCTTGTCAAGGCTGGATTTACATAGCCATGCGATCAGAGGGGCGGATCCGGTTGGTTCGATGCGCCGCGAATGCTGGGGAACCTGCGTTGGGTTCCAGCGGGGCGCGGAGATCGATGCGACGACGTCTGTCGGGTCACTGTCGATTCTCGGTGCTGCACGATTCGGAAAGCGCGAGGCTCGCGTCGCATCGGCGGACCGTCGCATGTGGTCGGCACACCTGGATCGCGCCCGCCCTAGCAGACCGGGGCGGGCGCGAATTCGTAAGGGGCCGTTATTCGGATCGTCGATCGGCGGGAACCAGCGGCACGGCCGCCGTCGCCAGCACGGCAGCCAGTAGGTACGCGGCGGGAAAGCCGCTGGCGGTGATGAGTGCGCCGAAAGCCGGTGGGATGGTGGCTATTGCGAGGTTCTGGCCAGTGTTCTGGATGCCGAGTCCGCGTCCGCTCCAGTAGGGTCCGGCGATTTCGGCGACCGCGGTGAAGGCCAAGCCGTTATCTGACACGGTGATGACCGATGCAGCGATCAGCAGCGGGATCGCGGCCCACCAGGCATGTGTCCATGCGGCCGAAGCCAAGGCGGCCATGGTGATTGCGGCGGCGATGGCGACGGTGCGCAGCGGTCCCAGTCGGCTGCCGACGCGATCCGACCACGCGCCCGCGCCGATTCGCCCTAGGGCGCCGAGGATTTGGGTGAAGGTAACCAGGGCGCCCGCCGCCGGCAGCGACCAGCCGACGTCACGATGCAACCACAACAATGCGAAAGTCCAGACGGTGCCTTGTGGAACGCATAGCAGCACTGACACCGCGTGTATGCGCCACAGGGTGGAATCGCCGCGATAGGGGTTGGCCCGGTCCGCGGCCGCACCCGTGGGGCGTGGTGGATCGACGATACCGACCGAACAGCCCAGCGCGGCCGCGCCCGCCATGACGGCGGGCACCAGAATGGCCACCGAGACACCGTGTTCGGCCGCCACCGCCGGAATGGCCAGTGCGCCGACGCCGACACCCAAAGGCTGTGCGGTCTGCCGGATTCCCATGGCCAGCCCGCGTCGATGTGGCGGGAACCAGCCGACGATCACCCGCCCGCTGGCGCCATTGGTGCTCGCCGCGCCGACGCCGCCGAAGAACAGCAGCGCGCCGAGCGCGAGGTAATTCGACGCCGTTGCCGCCGCCGCGCCCGCGACGAACATCAGCAGGGGCCCGCCGACCAACACCTTGTGCTCGCCGATCCGGTCGACGACATAGCCCCACGCGATGAGCGTGCACACCAGCCCGACCGTCGGCATGGCCACCAGTAATCCGGCGGTCGCCAGCGGCATGCCGTCCGCGGTCAGCGCCGGCAGCAGAAATGGGACCCCGTGGATGAACACGGCACTGGATGCCTGCGCGAAGACGCCGAGTCCGAGCATGGACCACCGTCGGACCTCGCGCGGCTGCGTCACGGTAGTAGCCAACGACCTCACCTCGGAATCTCAAAATATGGGACTGAGTTCTCAGCTTATGAACATTGAGCCTTACCGTACACCCGGTGGGCAACCTGATTTCGAGGGTCGGGTTGTCTATCTCCTCACAATTTCGACGCCGAGCCGAGCCGCGGTGTCGACGCCTGCGGAGCGAGACGGTTAGCGGCCCAGCCGGCGTCTGCGCGAAGGCGCGGCCATGAACTCGGGATGTCCGAATCGCATGCGTCACAGCGCGAGTCCCGACGGCTCGGACCGCGCGACTCCGACAGCCGCGAACGCGCCGCGGTCATCGGCGCGACAATTGGACACAGCGCGTTCGAGCAGGTCGACGGGGGTCGATAGACTGCCGGGCATGCGTCTAGGTCGAATCGCCAGTCCCGATGGAGTCGCTTTCGTCAGTATCGAAGGGGAGGGGAGCGAGAGCGTCGCCAAAGAGATCGCGGAACATCCGTTCGGTACGCCGACGTTCACCGGGCGGAGTTGGCCGCTGGCCGATGTGCGCCTGCTCGCGCCGATTCTGGCCAGCAAGGTGGTCTGCATCGGCAAGAACTACGCCGCGCACGCGGCCGAAATGGGTGGTGTCGCACCCGCCGATCCGGTGATCTTCATGAAGCCGAGCACCTCGATCATCGGCCCGAACGCGCCGATCATCTTGCCGCCCAGCTCTTCCCAGGTCGACTACGAGGGTGAGCTGGCGATCGTCATCGGCCGTCCGTGCAAGGATGTGCCCGCCGCCCGTGCGCTCGATGTAGTGCTCGGCTACACCGTCGCCAACGATGTGACCGCCCGTGACCAGCAGAAGCACGACGGCCAGTGGACCAGGGCCAAGGGCTACGACACCTTCTGCCCGCTCGGCCCGTGGATCGAAACCTCGCTGGACCCTTCGGATCTGGAGATCGTCACCGAAGTCGATGGCGAGGTCCGCCAGCGCAGCCGCACTTCGCTTCTGCTACACGATATTCCGAAGCTCATCGAGTGGGTGACCACGGTAATGACGCTGCTGCCCGGTGATGTGATCCTCACCGGAACCCCGGAGGGTGTCGGCCCGCTGCAGTCCGGGCAGAACGTGTCCGTGACCGTCGAGGGCATCGGAACCCTCACCAATCCTGTTGCCGCCAAGCGCTAGTCGAAAGAGAGCCATGACTGAAGTACGGGTCCGCTTCTGCCCGTCACCGACCGGGACGCCACATGTCGGCCTGATCCGGACGGCGCTGTTCAACTGGGCGTACGCCCGCCACACCGGCGGCAAGTTCGTCTTCCGCATCGAAGATACCGATGCCGCACGCGATTCCGAGGACTCCTACCGGGCGATCCTGGACGCACTGCGCTGGCTCGGCCTCACCTGGGATGAGGGTCCGGAGGTCGGCGGACCCTATGAGCCGTACCGGCAGTCGCTGCGGCGCGAGCTGCACATGGAGATCGTGCAGAAGTTGCTGGCGGCCGGTGAGGCCTACGAATCCTTCTCCACGCCCGAAGAAGTCGAGGAGCGCCACCGCGCCGCGGGCCGGGACCCGAAGCTCGGCTACGACAACTATGACCGCGATCTCACCCCGGAGGCGATCGAGGCCTATCGCGCTGCCGGACGTCCGGCGGTAATTCGGTTGCGGATGCCCGATGAGGACATCACTTGGCACGATCTGGTGCGCGGCGAAACCACCTTCAAAGCGGGTACGGTGCCCGACTTCGCACTCACCCGCGGTAATGGCGATCCGCTCTATACGCTGGTAAACCCGGTCGACGACGCATTGATGAAGATCACCCATGTTTTGCGCGGGGAAGACCTCCTTTCCTCAACTCCGCGGCAAATCGCGCTCTATGCGGCGATGCGGCGGATCGGTGTTGCAGAGTTCACTCCGGAGTTCGCTCATCTACCGTTCGTGATGGGGCAGGGCAACAAGAAGTTGTCCAAGCGCGATCCGGAGTCGAATCTGTTCGTCCATCGGGATCGGGGATTCATCCCGGAGGGTTTGCTGAATTACCTGGCGTTACTCGGCTGGGGCATCGCGGATGATCGCGATGTTTTCTCGATGGCGGAGATGGTGGCGGCCTTCGATATCTCGAAAGTAAATTCGAATCCGGCACGTTTCGATCAGAAGAAGGCAGACTCGCTCAACGCCGAACACATCCGATTGCTGGAGCCGGGGGATTTCACGCACCGCTTACGTGAGTTCCTGACCGAACACGGTCACATCGGCGCCGACATCGACGACAAGTTGTTCGCCGCGGCCGCCGAACTCGTGCAGACCCGGATCGTGGTGTTGTCCGATGCGTGGGATCTGCTGCGTTTCTTGTTCGCGCCCGCGGAAGAGTTCGCGATTGATCCGGCGGCGGGGGCGAAGAACCTCGGCCCCGATGCCACGCCGATATTGGACGCCGCCATTGCCGCGCTGGAGCCGTTGCCGGCCTGGACCACCTCCGCTATCGAGGATGTGCTCAAAACCACGCTCATCGATGATCTGGGGCTCAAGCCGCGCAAGGCGTTCGCGCCAGTGCGAGTGGCGGTGACAGGTTCGCACATCAGCCCGCCGCTGTACGAGTCCCTGGAGTTGCTCGGCCGCGAAACCAGCCTGGCTCGGCTGCGCTCGGCGCTGGCGTGGACCGCGCCCGCGTAAAACCCGGACTTGACCGAAAAACAGGGCGTTGACCAGCCGATTTGTAGTTAACCGTATGCGGTTTGGTACTCTTCTTCTCGGCTCGGAACAGGGCCTCGGGTCAGCCGGACACGAGGTCGAACGTCCTGGTCATTGGGGTATGGTGTAATTGGCAACACAGCTGATTCTGGTTCAGCCATTCTAGGTTCGAGTCCTGGTACCCCAGCGGAGAATGTTGTTCGTCTCTCGGTGCGCGGCCGAAAGTTGTTCAGCATCCGGCGATTTGGTCGCCGAGCTTCGGTCCGCTAAGCTAACCGAGCTTCCACTGATCGAAAGATCGAAACGGAAAGATCGCCCACAGAAATGTGGGAGGTCGAGTCCTGGCCCCGTCGTCTAGCGGCCTAGGACGCCGCCCTCTCAAGGCGGTAGCGCGGGTTCGAATCCCGTCGGGGCTACAACAAGTGCAAGGCCCATGCTCATGGAGAGCATGGGCCTTGCTCGTTTTCGCATTGTTTTGTGGGGGTGGAACCCCCACGCCCCTACCCGGAGGGCTTCGCCCCCGGACCGGGATCGCGGGCTCCTGGGGTCGGCTAGGTGGCTCCCGCGACGGGGTTGTCGGTGTGTTGGTGCCGGTCTTGTGGGGGTTTCGTAGGGGACTGGACTCGTGTTTCGGCTGTGTGGGTGCCGGGCTGGTGGTTCTTGATCGAGGGGCCCAGGCTGGTGGTTCTCGATCTCGGGGTCCTGGATTGATGGTCGCAGGGTGCTGGGTTGGTGGTTCTTGGTCGCAGGGTGCCGGACCGTTGGTGGTCACACAGGTCCCGGACTGGTGGCTCGCCGATGCATTGTTCCTGGGCCTGGGTTCCCAGCTGTGCCCCGCGTCTCCAGCACCGTCGACCTCTCGCGCGGGCTCACCACCGACGAGGAGGGGTATGCAACCCCTGGACAAGTGATCACCATGCGCTCATGCAGGTAAACGTCGAGAGCACCCCTGCATCAGCGCATTCTCGGCCGATCCATGTTGGGGGGTGGGCACAGGGCGGGGTGGGTGGCTTGGTCGTTGGAGGGGTTCCGGGCGGGGGAGGTTGAAGTGGGGATGTGGGGTCGTTTGGGGGGGTCTGTATTTGGTGTGGCTGTCTGTGGGGTGCCGGAAGTTGGGGAGATGCAAAAGGCCCTCCAGGTGGGGGGCTGGAGGGCCTTTGGTGGGGTGGTGGGGCTTTATCCGCTCTTGCGGCGGAACTCGCGTTTGTGGCTGGCGTTGCCGTGGGAGGAGGTTGCCTTGGATCGTCCGTCCATGTGATCGGTCGACTTGGCGTGGTGCTGGTTCTTGCGCTCCAGGGCTTCCTTGAATTTGCGCTTGACCTCTTCGGCGCTGGACCCCGCGCTGCCGTTGGAACTATCCGCTTCCGCCATCGTCTGCTCCTCGTCGTCGCGACCGCGCACCGCGCCAAGGGGCGTCGTCGCGCTGCCGATTCGGGTCGAACAGAGTTGACGCTACTGTGCGGGGGCGCGGTGTGTCAGTCGGATATCGCCCGCGTGCCGCGATCAGTCCAGCGATTGCGCGGTGGTTCCGCCGAGGGGCAGCTCCGGCAGGCCGAGTTTGCGATGGTCCCAGCTGCGCAGGCGATCGGGGACCACCCGGATGGCGACGCGCTTGTGCAGCATCTGTTCGACCAGCGGGCGGACTTCCTCGCTGTAGGGGCCGGTGTAGCGCTCCCAGACGCTCACGCCGACGGCGAACAGCTGCTCCGGATCGTCGATGATCTCGGCGTGGCCTTCGATGGAGACCCCGCGCAACTGGTCGTAGGTGTGACCCGCCTCGACCATGCAGGTGATGCGCGGGTCGCGGCGCAGGTTGACGGCCTTCTGCGATTTCGCCTTCGTTTCGAACCACAGCTCGGGCAGCTTGCGGACCGAGCCATCGGGTGCGACCTCGCCATCGAGCAGGGCATACCACATCGCGATGAGATGCGGCGTGCCGTTCGGGCCGATGGTTGCCAGCGTCGCGATGCGGCTGCGCTGCAGGAACTTGGTGATCTCGGCATCGGACATGACGATCTGCGCCCGTTGGTTTACTCCCATGCGCACCAACCTTAGATGTTCGAACTAGAACGTGTTACAGCCTCTTGTGCAATGCGTCCGCGGCGGCGACCAGGTCGGCCGCCCAGCGTGCGCCGGGTCTGCGGCCCATGCGATCGATCGGGCCCGATACCGAAACGGCCGCGATGACATGACCCGCGGCATCGCGTACGGGTGCGGAGACGCTGGCCACACCGCTGGCCCGCTCGGCGGCGCTCTGCGCCCAGCCGCGCTTGCGTACCTCGGCCAGCGCGCGCTCGCCGAAGACCGCATCGGCCAGGATGGTGCGCTGCAATTCCGGATCCGCCCAGGCCAGCAGCACCTTGGCCGCCGATCCGGCGGTGAGCGGCAGTCGCGCGCCGATCGGCACGGTATCGCGCAGTCCGACCGGTGGTTCCAGGGCGGCGATGCATACCCGAGCATTGCCGTCGCGGCAGTAGATCTGGACGCTCTCGCCGGTGATCTCGCGCAGGCGCGGGAGAATTGCCGAGGCGGCCTCGTGCAGTGGATCGGTGGCACCGGCGGCGAGTTCGGCGAGGGCCGGGCCCGGCCGCCACAGGCCGTTGTTGTCGCGGGCCAGCAGCCGGTGTACCTCGAGCCCTACGGCCAGGCGATGGGCGGTGGCGCGGGGCAGTCCGGTGCGGGTGCACAGCTCATTGAGACCGCAGGGGTGCTCCGCGACGGCATACAACACTGACACCGCTTTGTCGAGGACGCCGATACCGCTATGCTGTCTCATAGAACGATATTAGCGTCTCGGATGTTGAGAAAGCCACTTAAGCGCTCTGCTCGCTCCCGACGCGCCGGATAGCCAAATTGTGCAGCCGGAACCGCGCCTCAGCCCAGATCGCGCGAACCGGTTGCTCGTCGGAAAGGTGATCGAGAATGGCCGAGCGCCGCACATTGGCCGAAAAGGTGTGGGAGCAGCACGTCGTAGCCCGCGGAGAGGGCGAAGGCGCCTCCCGTGAGCCGGATTTGATCTACATCGATTTGCACCTCGTGCACGAGGTGACCAGTCCGCAGGCCTTCGACGGGCTCCGCGCCGCCGGTCGCCCCGTGCGCCGTCCCGATCTCACCATCGCGACCGAGGATCACAACGTCCCGACCATCGATATCGATAAGCCGATCGCCGACCCGATTTCGCGCACCCAGGTCGAGACCCTGCGCCACAACTGCGCGGAATTCGGTGTGCGACTGCATCCGATGGGGGATCTGGATCAGGGCATCGTGCACGTCGTCGGGCCGCAGCTCGGTTTGACGCAGCCGGGTATGACGGTGGTTTGCGGCGACAGCCACACCTCGACCCACGGTGCGTTCGGCGCGCTGGCGATGGGTATCGGCACCAGCGAGGTCGAACATGTCCTTGCCACGCAGACCCTCTCACTGCGTCCGTTCAAGACCATGGCGATCACCGTTGACGGCCAATTGTCGCCCGGTGTCACGAGTAAGGACCTGATTCTGGCCGTCATCGCCAAGATCGGTACGGGCGGCGGTCAGGGCTATGTGCTCGAGTATCGCGGCGAGGCCATTCGCGCCATGTCGATGGAGGCGCGAATGACCATCTGCAACATGTCGATCGAAGCGGGTGCGCGGGCCGGAATGATCGCCCCTGACGAAACCACCTATGAATTCCTCAAAGGACGCCCGCACGCGCCGCAGGGAGCCGACTGGGACGCCGCAGTGGCCGCCTGGGAGGCGTTGCAGACCGATGAGGGCGCGGTTTTCGACGCCGAGGTGCACATCGACGCCGATGCGCTGACCCCGTTCGTCACCTGGGGCACGAATCCGGGACAGGGTGCGCCACTGGGTGAGACGGTGCCCGATCCCGCGCAGATTGCCGACGATACGGCGCGGGAGTCCGCGGAGAAAGCGCTGCGATACATGGACTTGGAGCCGGGAACTCCGCTTCGAGAGGTGTCGGTCGATACGGTATTCGTCGGTTCGTGCACCAACGGGCGCATCGAGGATTTGCGCGCTGTGGCCGGGATTTTGAAGGGACGCCGCATCGCCGACGGTGTGCGAATGTTGGTTGTACCGGGATCTATGCGGGTGCGCGCACAGGCGGAAAAAGAAGGACTGGGCGAGATTTTCACCGCCGCGGGCGCCGAATGGCGTCAGGCGGGCTGCTCGATGTGCTTGGGAATGAATCCCGATCAGCTCGCGCCCGGTCAGCGTTGTGCTTCGACATCGAACCGCAACTTCGAGGGTCGACAGGGCAAAGGTGGCCGTACACACCTGGTTTCCCCGCTCGTAGCGGCCGCGACGGCGGTCCGCGGCACCCTGTCCGCACCGGCGGATCTGGACTGATCGGCGTGCGGACGCGTTGCGCCCGCATCGATTCGCACTTCCGGCCATAGCGACCGCCCACAGGTCACTCGAAACGGCAGTCGTAGCGACTGCTTGCAGGTCGCTCGAAACGGTAGCCGTAGCGACTGCTTGCAGGTCGCTCGAAACAGTCGGCTCAAATCGCCTAACGACCCAGGAGAATCAGCAGAAATGGAAGCCTTCACCGTCCACAAGGGGATCGGAGTGCCGCTGCGCCGATCCAATGTCGACACCGATCAGATCATTCCGGCCGTGTACCTGAAGCGGGTGACGCGCACAGGATTCGAGGACGGACTGTTCGCAGCATGGCGATCCGACCCGGACTTCATTCTGAACACCGAGCCTTATAACCGGGGCAGTGTGCTGGTGGCGGGGCCGGACTTCGGTACCGGATCCTCGCGTGAGCACGCCGTATGGGCGCTGTCGGACTACGGCTTTCGTGTCGTCATCTCATCACGCTTCGCCGACATCTTCCGCGGCAATGCGGGCAAGGCTGGTCTGTTGGCCGCGCAGATGTCACAGAACGATGTCGAAATGCTCTGGAAGTTGCTCGAGGAACAGCCCGGTCTCGAATTGGTTGTAGACCTCGAGGCGCGCACGGTGACGGCCGGAACCGTCGTGTTGCCGTTCGATATTGATGACTACACCAGGTGGCGTCTGCTCGAAGGATTGGACGACATCGGGCTCACCCTCCGGCGCAGTGACGTCATCGATGAGTTCGAAAAGGCAAGGCCAAGTTGGAAACCCACAACCCTTCCGGCACATATTTCGCAGGCGTAATCACCCGGTAGTGATAGCTGTACAGCCCTAGGGGCGGTAGCTGGACGTGTGCTAAACCACATGAATTTTGGCGTGGCACATAGACTCTTGCTCAAAGTGGGTTTACCGTGGTACCTAGTCGGTCCGACGACGGGCCATTAGTCTGCGGAGGATTCAATGAACAAGGCGGAACTGATCGACGTTCTGACCGAAAAGTTGGGTACGGACAGGCGCACGGCCACCGCGGCAGTCGAGCATGTGGTCGACACCATCGTGCGCGCTGTGCACAAGGGTCAAAGCGTCACAATCACCGGATTCGGTGTGTTCGAACAGCGTAAGCGTGCGGCTCGAGTTGCCAGGAACCCGCGCACCGGCGAAACCGTCAAGGTGAAGCCCACTTCGGTGCCTGCGTTCCGCCCAGGTGCTCAGTTCAAGGCCGTCATCGCGGGTAAGCAGAAGCTGACCGCGAGCGGCCCCGCCGTAAAGCGCGGCGCGAATGCACCGGTGGCGGCGAAGAAGGCTGCCGCCAAGAAGGTGGCGGCGAAGAAGGCTGCCGCCAAGAAGGCGACCGCCACCAAGGCGCCCGCGAAGAAGACGGCAGCGAAGAAGGCCCCGGCAAAGACGACCGCCCGCAAGGCAACTGCCGTCAAGGCGGTGGCGAAGAAGGCGGCCGTCAAGAAGACCGTCGCCAAGAAGGCTCCGGCCAAGAAGGCCGCGGCGGCCAAGAAGGCCACCGCCGTGAAGAAGACCGTCGCGAAGAAGGCGCCCGCGAAGAAGACCGCGGCCAAGAAGGCTCCGGCCCGCCGCGCTCGCTGACGCAGAGGTTCGAGGCCGCTCGAATGCGGCTGAAGGTCCAGCGCCATCGAGTGATTCGGTTCCACTGAGCGGAATCACTCCCTGTACCGGCTAAAAACGGCCCTGGGGTTCGCCCCAGGGCCGTTTTAGCTGCCTATGTCCGAATTCGGGGTCCAGTAGCGACCGCGTGACGGTTGCGGTCCCCATTGGGGTCAGGATTTGACGATGGCGGCCGACAGCGACCGATCGAGGTGGTCGGCGGCGACCAACCGACCCGAGGCAAAAGACAGCACCCACACGCTGCCCTTGCGGTTGCGCGCGGACGGCAGCGTGATGCCGTCCCGATCGGCCCACCACTGCAGCAGATCGGGAATTACCTTGCCCTGACTGCACAGAACGCGCACCGCGCGATCCGATACCAGGCAGACAGCGCGTTGCCGGGCCTTGTCCGGCGCTGCGGCATAACCACTTTCGGAAAACAGCGGCTCGATGGCGATGGTTGCGCCGAGTTTCTCGGCCAGCGGCGTCACCGTCTGAACGCAGCGCACCGGATCGGCCGAATAGATCTCGGATGCACCGAACGCCAGCAGATTCGGGACCAGCGCCTGTGCCCGGGCCTGCCCTTCCTGCTCCAGTGGGCGCTGCTCATCCGGGCCGTCGAATCGGTCCCGGCTGCCCGCCTTGGCGTGTCGAACCAGTAGCAGCGTGGCGGTGGCCGCGGGCAGGCGGGTGAAGGCGCGCAGCACCTGGCGGTCCATCGGATACGACAGCTGGTCCATCACCCGGTCCAAGGTGTACCAGGACAGCACATCGACCTCGGAATTGGCGCTGAACGCCCCACCCGCGACCTCGGCTGCCCAGTAGTCCACTCGCTTCAATTTCCGGTGTCCCGGAATCGGATACGTGACGTGCCCGAGATAGCGGCCCAGACGGCAGTCCAGGCCGGTTTCTTCGCCGACCTCACGCACCGCGGCGAGCACCGGCGTCTCGCCCGGATCGAGTTTGCCCTTGGGCAGTGACCAATCCTGATACTTGGGGCGATGCACCACCGCGATCTCGATGGCACCGGAACCGTCGGCCGTCCTGCGCCACAGCACCGCACCGGCGGCGTGAATGTTGGCTGTTACCCGGGGATCCCAGAACGGTCCCCCGTCCATGTCGTATCCCGTCGTACCACTCACTGGTGATCCGGTCTCCGCATTCGCATCAGGAATTCTTGGTGGTCACGTACATGGGCACCGTCTCGGTCGGCGCCGTCGGGCGAGGCCTGCCAGCTGCCGTCAGGTTGAAGTGTCCAGCAGCGGGTCGTCGGATACAGGGCGGAGTCGAATACCGACCCCAACTGCTCGCACAGCTTCGGATCCTTCACCTGCGCCATAACTTCCACGCGCCGGTCCAGATTCCGGTGCATCATGTCGGCACTGCCGATCCAGTATTCGTCCTGGGCCTGGAAGTGCATGATCCGCGAATGCTCCAGGAAGCGACCGAGAATCGAGCGCACCTCGATGTTCTCGCTCATCCCCTCGACACCCGGGCGCAGACCGCAGATGCCGCGCACCACGATCTGCACCGGTACACCGGCCTGAGAAGCTCGGTAGAGCGCGTCGATGACTTGCTCGTCGACAATTGCATTGGCCTTCATCCGGATTCGCGCCGGGACGCCCTCTTCGGCCAGTTCGGTCTCGCGCTGGATGCGGTCGATGATTCCGGCGCGCACACCCAGCGGAGCGACAAGCAGGTTGCGGTAGTTGGCCTTTCGCGAGTAGCCGGTGAGCGAATTGAACAGATCGGTCAGGTCGGCGCCGATTTCCGGTGCGGCCGTGAGCAACCCGACGTCCTCATAGAGCCGTGCGGTCTTCGGATTGTAGTTGCCGGTGCCGATATGGCAGTAGCGGCGGATGGTCGCGCCCTCGCGGCGCACTACCAGACAGGTCTTGCAGTGCGTCTTGAGGCCGATGAGACCGTAGACCACGTGCACGCCCGCCTGCTCCAGCGCGCGGGCCCATTTGATGTTGGCCTGTTCGTCGAAGCGTGCCTTGATCTCGACCAGCGCCACGACCTGCTTGCCCGCCTCGGCCGCGTCGATGAGCGCGTTCACGATCGGGGAGTCACCGGAGGTCCGGTACAGGGTCTGTTTGATGGCGAGCACCTGCGGGTCAGCGGCGGCCTGTTCGATGAAGCGCTGCACGCTGGTGGAGAACGAGTCGTAGGGGTGGTGCACCAGGACGTCGCCCTCGCGCAGCGCCTGGAAGACATTGCGCGGGGTTTCGCGCTCGCCGAACGCCGGAGGCGTCGCGGGCACATACGGTGCGTCCTTGAGATTGGGCCGATCGACGCCGTACACCTGCCAGAGGCAGGACAGGTCGAGCAGACCTGGCACCTGGATCACATCCCCCGGATCGACCTCGAGCTCGCGCAACAGCAGATCGAGCATGTGCTCGGTCATATCGTCGGAGACCTCTAGTCGGACCGGCGAACCGAAGCGGCGGCGGGCCAGTTCGCGCTCCAGCGCCTGCAGCAGATCCTCGTCGCGGTCCTCGTCGACCTCGAAGTCGGCATTGCGGGTGATGCGGAACGAGTGGTGCTCGACCACCTTCATGCCGGGGAACAGCAGATCGAGGTGTGCGGCGATCAGCGCTTCCATCGGCAAGAAGGCCGCGACGGGGGATCCGGACTCGTTTCGCCGCACTCGGACGAAGCGATCGACATTATCGGGCACCTTGACCCGGGCGAAGTGTTCGGCGCCGGTGGAGGAATCCCTCACCGTCACCGCGAGGTTGAGACTCAGTCCGCTGATGTAGGGGAAGGGGTGGGCCGGATCCACCGCCAGCGGGGTGAGGACGGGGAAGACCTGGTCCTGGAAATAGCCCGAGAGGCGCTGGCGCTCATCGTCGTCCAGATCGGACCAATCGATGATGGCAATGCCCTCGGCGGTCAGCGCGGGCAGTACCGAGTTGAGGAAAACGCGGGCATGCCGGTCGGCGATTTCCTGGGTACGCGCCGCGATCAGCTCCAGTTGCTCGGTGGGCGAACGGCCGTCCGCCGAACGCACCGAAAGTCCGGTCTCCGCACGGCGTTTGAGACCGGCGACGCGGACCATATAGAACTCGTCCAGATTGGAGGCGAAGATCGCCAGGAATTTCGCGCGTTCCAGCAACGGCAGCGACGCGTCCTCAGCGAGGGCGAGTACCCGCGCGTTGAAGTCGAGCCAGCTGAGCTCACGGTTCAGGTAGCGATCACGTGGCAACTGCTGCACCACCGCATCGTCGGCCAACGGTGTCGCGGCGGGCAGTGGGTTCGGCAGCAGTTGCTGCTTGACGGTCTCGGTCTCGCTCATGCCCATGCCTCGCTGGCACGCGGCACCGACAGGCGCGATGCGCGCTGGTACGGGAATCGCTCGCTTCGCTCACTCACGTTAACGATCATCCCCTACTAACCGGGCCCTGTGCAGCCCGACGTCATCATTGACGTGAGTATCACGCCGGGCGTGGCGATCGGCTAGCACACCCGGCGCACGCCCTCGTGAACGCGAATCGGCCAGCCGATGTCGTGCAGGGCAGCGCAGGTCGAATCCCCGGTGCCGAGGTCGATGGCACGATCGAGATCGTCCGCGGTGTCCACATCCAGCCGCAATCCCGGCCAGTCACCGCGCAGATCGACCGCGCCGGCGGCGATATGCCGGACCGCGGAGCCGGGCCCGAAACGTGGGTCCAGCGCCGCGACGGTGTCGCCGACGAATAGCGCGGCGGTGCCGGTGCCCGCGTGGTCCACCACAACCGAGCGCACCCCGACCGGTGCGGTGCTCAGCATGTCCGAGAGCTCGTCCGGGCGCAGGGCGGGCAGATCCGCCTGTAGGGCCAGCAGTTCGACCGGGCCGTACCGGTGCCGCAGCGTGGTCGCCGCATCGGTGAGTGCGGTGTTCAGACCGTCCGGGTCGGCGGGGTCGAGCACCGCACGGCGAGGTTCGGGATGGACCGCCGCGCCGAGCGAGCCCGCCAGCTCGGCGACCACCGGATCCGGGGTCACCACGGTGACCGACGCAATCTGCGGCACCGCGACGGTGGCGGATACGGTGTCGGCGAGCATGGCGAGCACCAACTGTGCCCGGTGCTCCGGGCGCAGCCGGTCGGCCAGGCGGCTCTTGGCCCGATCGAGGCTCTTGACCGCGATCACGGCGTGCACGGCATGCGGACGCATGGTCCTAATCCTTCCACGAGTGCTTCCGTGGCATATTGGGCAGATGACGAGGGCGGCAGTGCTGGGCGCGGGATCGTGGGGGACCGCGTTCGCGAAGGTGTTGGCGGACGCGGGAACCGAGGTCACGATCTGGGCCCGGCGGCCCGAGGTGGCGAAGGCGCTCGCCACCGAACATCGCAATCCGTTCTATCTGCCCGACGTGCGATTACCGCCGATCGCGGCCACCCACGATCACGTCGAAGCGCTCGATGGGGCCGACATTGTCGTACTCGCGGTTCCGTCTCAATCCTTGCGCGCGAATCTCGAAACGTGGAAGGACTCGATCGGGCCGGACGCGGCGCTGCTCAGTCTCGCCAAGGGCATCGAGACCGGAACGCTACTGCGGATGAGTCAGGTCATCGGCGAGGTCACCGGTGCCGACGAGAGCCGCATCGCGGTGCTGTCGGGGCCGAATCTGGCCAGGGAGATCGCCGCCGAGCAGCCCGCGGCGACCGTGATCGCCTGCACCGATGCCGCGCGGGCGGCCGCGCTGCAGCAGGTCTGCGCCAACGGATACTTCCGGCCGTACACCAATACCGATGTGATCGGCTGTGAAATCGGCGGTGCCTGCAAGAACGTCATCGCGCTTGCCTGCGGCATCGCCTCGGGAATGGGGTTGGGTGACAACTCGATCGCCAGTCTGATCACCCGCGGGCTGGCCGAGATCATCCGGCTCGGGGTCGCGCTCGGTGCGGAGCCGGTCACGCTTGCGGGTTTGGCCGGGGTAGGCGATCTGGTCGCCACTTGCACCTCGCCGCTCTCGCGCAACCGGTCATTCGGGCATGTGCTCGGGGCGGGCGGGTCCATGGAGGCGGCCCAGGAGGCAACCCATGGCCAGGTCGCCGAGGGTGTGAAGTCGTGCACATCCATTCGGGCGCTGGCCGCCGCACACGATGTGGAGATGCCGCTGACCACATCGGTACACCTGGTGTGTCATGAGGGAGTTTCGGTGCGTGCGGCGGTCGACAAACTGCTGGGACGGCGGATCAAACCGGAATAGGGCCGAAGGCGGGCATCGTACGGGCGCGAGGTTGGTTCGCCCCGCATAACGGGTACGGTTCCGTTCATGACGAACCGGATCAGGGTGGCTGTGGTGTTCGGCGGGCGCAGTAACGAGCACGCCGTGTCCTGTGTATCCGCTGGCAGCGTGCTGCGCAACCTGGATCCGCAACAGTACGAGGCGGTGCCCATCGGCATCACCCATGACGGCGCCTGGGTGCTCGGCGGCTCCGATGTGGCCGCGCTGACCTTTTCGAGCGACCTGCAAGCAGTCGCTACGGACGGCTTCAAGGACAATGCGCTGCCCGCGGTGGACAGCACCGGCACCGCGCTGACCTTGGCCGCCGACCCGAGCCGGTCCGGAGCGCTGGTCGCGCTGGACGATCCGAGTGCGACGCTGGGTTCGGTGGATGTGGTGTTCCCGATCCTGCACGGCCCGTTCGGCGAGGACGGGACGCTACAGGGCATGCTCGAATTGGCCGGGGTGCCATATGTCGGACCGGGCGTGCTGGCCAGCGCGGCGGGTATGGATAAGGAATTCACCAAGAAGCTGCTCGCCGCCGAGGGGCTGCCGATCGGGCGGCAGGTGGTGCTGCGGCGCGGTGCCGACACGCTCGGCGCGGACGATCGGGCGCGGCTCGGACTTCCGGTGTTCGTCAAACCGGCACGCGGGGGCTCCTCGATCGGCATTACCAAGGTCACCGACTGGAGTGCGTTGGACGCGGCGATCGCCGCGGCGCGGGAACACGATCCGAAGGTGATCGTGGAGGCGGGCATCCTCGGACGTGAAGTCGAATGCGGTGTACTGGAATTTCCGGACGGCCGGGTCGAGGCCAGCGTGGTGGCCGAGATCCGGATGCCGGATGCCGATGCCGCGGCGCCGGAGTTCTACGACTTCGAAACCAAATACCTCGACGATGTCTGCGAATTCGACGTTCCGGCGAAGCTGGACGACGAAGTGTCCGACAGCATAAGGGAACTCGCGGTGCGCGCGTTCAAGGCACTGGACTGCCAGGGACTCGCCCGGGTCGACTTCTTCGTCACCGCCGAGGGGCCGGTGATCAACGAGATCAATACGATGCCCGGCTTCACATCGATCTCGATGTACCCGCGCATGTGGGAGGCGACCGGAATCGACTACCGGACACTGGTTTCCACGCTGATCGAGACCGCGCTGGCACGGGGTACCGGCCTGCGTTAGTGGCCGAGCGGCCTATCGCTCCAGGGCGGCGGTCAGTTCGGCAGGGGGCCGGGTTCGATCGGCTTCGCGGGCAGATTCGCGGTGATGGTGTCCGAAACTCCTTGCAGCGGAGTCGGTCCGGAGCCGTCGGGAACGGTCAGCGCGATATAAGGTTCGCGGTCGACGGCGAACCAGGTGCTCGCCTTGGCGGCGGCATCGCGGACCTCGAACCACTGCACGCCATTGACGATCTGCAACGCGGAGGCGCGGTTGAACTCCAGCGGGCGCTCCAGGCCGCAGCGCAGCACGATGGGATCGCCGCCGTCCTTGCGCTGCCAGGCACGGGTCGCGGGCGGAGCGGGCTCCACCAGGGTGGATTTGGTGTAGTCGCCGAGGTCGATCGGTAGTGCGGGCAGTAAGGCGGTGCAGGCGGGTCCTGTCGCGGCGGGCGCGGGGACCGGACCGAGTACCAGGGGTTCGCGTTCGGTCGGCGCGCGGCGGGCCAGCACGGCGGCGACAAGGACGGCCACTACCAGCACCACCGGTAGTGCGACGGCGGTCGCGATCAGCGCGGGTGGGTAGCCCCGGGTTTCGGGGGCCGATTCGGCGCCGGCTGACTCGGCAGCAGCGTCCTCCGGGCCGCTATCGGCCGTTTCGGACTCGGTGTCGACATCTTCGGAGGTCTCGGTGGCGGGCAGGGGCGCGTTTTTCGCTGTGGCGCCCGGCGCGACGGCGCTATCGGCAGCCGATTCCGCCGTGTCCGATGACAGCTCGGCATCCTTCGACTCCTCGGCCTTCGGCGAATCCGCCCTCGACGAATCGCGCTCCGACGACTCCGCCGCCATGCTCACCGGTCCTTCCTGTTCGCACCGGTTGCGGGGATGGATGCTGCGCACCGGCCTGGTAGTACTCGATTGCCCTGGAAAGGGTACCCTCGGTCGGATTCCAGCCAGCACGACGTCGGGAAGGGACCGGTCATCAGCGAAAGCACGCCACCGCGGACAGTGCGTGAGCTGGGGGAGTTCGCACTGATCGAGCGGATCAACGCGGGCCGGGTCCAGGCGCCCGGCGTACTGCTCGGTCCCGGCGACGATGCCGCCGTGGTGGCCGCGCCGGACGGCCGGTTCGTGGTGACAACCGACATGCTGGTTCAGGACCGGCACTTCCGGCTCGATTGGTCCGATCCCCGCGATATCGGGCGGAAGGCGATCGCGCAGAACGCGGCCGATGTGGTTGCGATGGGCGCGGTGCCGACCGCATTCGTGGTGGCGCTGGGTTGTCCGGCCGATACGCCGGTCGAGGTTATCGACGGTCTCACCGACGGTATATGGGCCGAGGCGGGGCGGGCCGGTGGTTCGATCGCGGGCGGTGATGTGGTGCGCAGCCCGCAGTTGGTCATCTCGGTCACCGCCTTCGGCGATCTGGACGGTCGCGCGCCGATCACCAGAGCCGGTGCGCGCGTGGGCGATACGGTCGCGGTGGCCGGTCGGCTCGGCTGGTCCGCCGCCGGGCTGGCGGCCCTGACCGCCGAGGCCGATCCGAACGACGAGCTCGTTGCCGAAGCGCTTGCGGCCCATCGGGTCCCGCAGCCGCCCTATTCGGCGGTGCTGGCCGCGATCGTCGATGTTGCTGCCGGACCGGATGATTCGGATACCTCAGCGGAGGGCGTGCTCGGGTCGTCCGCGGCCGCGATCCCCAACTCGCTGACCGATATCTCGGACGGACTGCTCGCGGATCTGGGCCATATCGCCGCGGCGTCCGGCGTGGCCATCGATATCGGTTCGACCGCCTTGCGCGATCCGGAACTGGAGGCGATCGCGCGACGCCTGGATGCCGATGCGACGCAATGGATTCTGACCGGCGGCGAGGATCACGCCTTTGTCGGAACCTGGTCGGCGCGGCGGGAATTGCCGCCGGGCTGGACGCCGATCGGACGGGTGCTGGCAGGTCACGGCGTCACTGTCGACGGTGTGCGGCGGCCGGGAAGCGGGGGCTGGGAATCGTTCAGCGGGGTGGACTCGGCATCCGAGCCCGAGCCACGATAGGTTGTGCGGTCATGGGCGCGAAACCACTGATGGAAATCATGGATCCGGGTTGGGCGAAGGCACTCGAACCCGTTGCGGAGCAGATCTCGGCCATGGGCGAATTCCTGCGCGCGGAGAACGCCGCGGGCCGTGGCTATCTACCGGCCGGTGAGAATGTGCTGCGCGCCTTCCAGCGCCCGTTCGAGGCGGTGCGGGTGCTGATCGTCGGCCAGGATCCGTATCCGACGGCCGGCCATCCGATGGGGCTGAGTTTCTCTGTCGCCCCCGATGTTTCGCCGGTTCCGCGCAGCCTCGCCAATATCTTCGCCGAATACAGCAAGGACCTCGGCTACACCACACCGTCCAATGGCGATCTGAGTCCGTGGTCGGATCGGGGCGTGCTGCTGCTGAACCGAGTGCTCACGGTCTCGCCGGGACAGCCCGCCTCCCATCGCGGCAAGGGCTGGGAAGCAGTGACCGACCAGGCAATTCGCGCCTTGGTGGCCAGGGATGAACCGCTGGTCGCGATCCTGTGGGGTCGCGACGCGCAGACACTGAAGCCGCAGCTGGCCGAGGCCGAGGTGCCCTATATCGAATCCGTGCATCCGTCGCCACTGTCGGCCTCGCGCGGATTTTTCGGTTCGCGACCCTTCTCACGAGTGAATGAACTACTCGACGAACTGGGTGCCGAACCTGTTGACTGGCGCCTGCCCTGATCCCGGGCGCTGAGGTAAATCAAAGTAGAGGAGCACAATTCAATGCACATCAAGACCGTCCGCGGCGCCACCGTCGCGCTGGCGTTCTGCGCAGCCATGGCCGGAGGCACAGCCGCCGCGAGTGCGGCCCCGCTGCGACTGGAGCCTGCTGCGGATACCACCTCGACCGGCAATGCCGCTCCGGTCGGTGAGGAATTCACCTCGAACGGCTCCTCCACCATTTCTTCTTCGGTGAATGCGAAGGTCGCCTGCCTGCTGCAGAACACCCTCAGCGCGCAAGGTAAATGGAACTGCTGACGTCCCATTGACCGGGGGTCAACAAGAGGCCCCACGGATGCTGTGCGATCCTCGGATCGTGAGTAATGCGAACAACCTGCTCGATCCGGCTCGGCTGCACCTGCGTGGTTCGGATGGGATCGAGCTGGCGGCCGACCAGTTCGGCCCGGCGGACGGCCCGCTCGTGCTGTTCCTCCACGGTGGCGGACAAACCCGACACTCGTGGAAGCAGACGGGGGCGAAGCTGGCCGCCGCCGGGATGCGGGTCGTCACGCTGGACGCCCGCGGCCACGGCGACAGTCAGTGGGCGGCGGATGCGAATTACCGGCGCGACACGATGGTCGCGGATCTGGTCAATGTGCTCGAGCAGTTGGGTGCGCCCGCGGTCGTGGTAGGGGCGAGCATGGGCGGGATCACCGGCCTGCTCACCACGATGGTGCCCGGTGGCGAGGCGATCAGCGCGTTGGTGCTCGTCGATATCGTCACCCGACCCGAACCGACCGGTGTCGCGCGGGTGATCGACTTCCTCGGCAAACATCGCGGCGGATTCGACACGCTGGAGCAGGCCGCCGACGCGGTCGCCGAATATATGCCACACCGTCCGCGGCCCAAGAACACCGATGGTCTGCAGCGGAACTTGCGGCGGCGCGAGGGGCGCTGGTACTGGCACTGGGATCCGGACATGCTCGAGGATCGCGTGGAGGATGCGAGCGAGATGAGCCAGCAGATGGAGGTCGCGGCGCGTGCCCTGACGATGCCGGTGCTGCTGGTGCGCGGTATGCAGTCCGATGTGGTGACGCCCGAGGGAGCCGCGGCGTTTCGGGAGATGGTGCCGCATGCGCAGTTGGTCGAGATCGGTGGTGCGGCGCATACCGCGGCCGGTGACGACAATGATGCCTTCACCGACGCGGTCGCCAAATTCGTGCTGGAGACTCGGGCGATGGAGACCGAATCCGTTTGTGACTAAACGTACTTCGGCTTGCGCTTCTCGATGAACGCGTTGACGCCCTCGATGCCCGCCGGGCTGTTCGCCGCGGCGGCGATCGCATCGCGTTCATAGTCGAGCTGTTCGCTCAGCGTCGCCGAATTCGACCGCGCCAGTAGTGATTTGATGCTCGCGTAGGTGGATCGTGGTCCGGTCGTGCAGGTTCGGGCCAGGTTCATGGCCTCGTCGCGCACCTGCTCGTCGTCGACCAAGCGGCTGAGGATGCCGAGCCGCACGGCCTCCTCGGCGGTGAGAATCGCATCGGTGAGCAGGATTTCGCGCGCCCGTCCCGCACCGACGATGCGCGGCAGCGTCCACGACATCCCGCCGTCCGGGCTCAGGCCGATACCCGGATAGGCCGGACGCAACTTGGTGCTCGGCCCGCCGATGGCGATATCGGCCGCACATACCAGGCTCATCCCGGCGCCCGCCGCCCAGCCCTGCACCCCGACCACCACCGGCACCGTCGTCTCGTCCAGCGCCCGCACGAAGTCGTGCAGCACCGTCGCCAGCCCATGAATATGTCCCGCCCGATCCTCCGCCTCGGCGAACCCCCGCACATTCCCACCCGCACAGAAGTTCGCCCCGCTCCCCGTCAGCACCACAGCCCCCACCTCGCGCCCCGCCGCCCGCAATGCCTCCGTCCCGGCGGTAATCCCCTGGAAGTCCATAGAAGTGCCATTGGCGGCGGTAGCAATCGTGATCTGCAGAACGCCGTCCGCAATGGTGACGTACTCGGTTTGCGCAGTGGAGGTCATGTCCAGCACCTTAGCTAGCCGTCGACTCCACGCACCATGCGGACTTCGGTGGTGGGGGTGAAGGCTTCTATTCGGGTGGTGCCGTCCAGTTCGAAGCCGTGTTTGCGGTAGAAGGCCTGGGCGCGTGGGTTTTTCTCGAAGACCCAGAGGGAGCAGGGGATGTCGGAGGGGAGGGCGGCGAGGATCAGGGCGTGGGCCACGCCGGTGCCGTACCAGGCGGCGCGGATGTAGAGGGCGTTGAGTTCGGTTGGGGTCACCGGGGATTCGTCGCGGGAGGCGCCGACGCTGGCGAAGCCGATGACCTGATCGTCGACCAGGGCGACGTGGGTGCTGTTCGGGTGGCGGACCCGGAGGCGTTCCCATTGCTCCGCTCGGCGGTCCACGTCGAAGGCGTCGAGTATGTGGTCCGGGACCAGGCCGCGGTAGGCCTCACGCCAGCACGTGATATGGCATTGGGCCAGGCTGTGGACGTGTTCGGCGGCGAGTGCGGTGATCCGCCACGGTGGGCTCAGATCGGTCATCTCGGAAAGCTTGACTGCCCAGCAACTGGTTTCGCAAGCACATGGGTAACTCGTCGGGTACGTCCAAAAGCTGACATGCACCAACTGTCGGACCGCGACGGATCGTCGGTCGCACCTGACGACCGGCAAAGGGCGGAAAAGACTACGCCCCGAGCACCGGATGGTGTCGGGGCGTAGGTCGGTCTCGGTTGGATCGGCCTCGAGGCAGATCAGCCGCGAACGACCTTTCCGGCCTTCAGGCAGGAGGTGCACACGTTCATGCGGCGGGTGTTGCCCGGGGCGACCTGGGCACGCACGGTCTGGATGTTCGGGTTCCAACGACGGTTGGTACGCCGGTGCGAGTGCGAGACCGACTTCCCGAAGCCGGGGCCCTTGGCGCAGACGTCGCAGACGGCAGCCATAGTCGCGAACTCCTTCATGTCATGTGGGGACTGCTGCACATCGGCAGCATGTCCGGAAACGATGTCTTAATGCCCTGCCGACTGACGTCGGCCAGCGCAGACCGGCCTCGGCCGCGCTAGGCAACCCTGCAAGGGTAGCTGGCGGGGTCCGGATCCGCCAAACCGGGTCGTGGAGCAACGGCCCGTGGACACCACCGATCGTAGTGGATCGGTGTCGCCGATCGACTGTCGGTCTCGCCAGCTAACCTGGCGAACGGTGGCAGGCCCGTTCGAGCGACCTGCCAGCAGTCGCTAGCGGTGTGGACGATCGCGGAGAGAGGTGACGGTGCCCGGAGTGCGGGACATGACGAGCGATGGCCGCGGTGACGCAGAACTTCCATCCGCTGTCGGGTCGAATGCTCTCAACGGCCCGGCGTTGCTGCGCTGGGGCCGGGTCTGCCTCGAGGGTCTCGAACAACGGCGCGAGGAGATCAACGCGCTCAATGTCTTTCCTATCGCCGACGCCGATACCGGCACGAACATGCTGGCAACCATGCGGGCGGCGATGCAGGCCGCCGAGGCCGCGATGGCCGCCGCCCTGTCCGCAGCCGCTGTCTCGTCCACATATGAGGTGGCCGCCGCGATGGCGCGCGGTGCGACCCTCGGTGCGCGCGGCAATTCGGGAATCATCCTTTCGCAGGTGCTGCGGGGGATCGCCGAAGCGGTGCGTCATGGCCTGCTGACCGCCGATACCCTGCGTGCGGCGCTGGCCACGGCCTCGGCATTGGTGCGCGAATCATTGAGTGTGCCGGTCGAGGGGACCATCCTGACCGTGCTGGATCGGGCCTCCGACTGTGCCGCGGCCTGTCCGGACCCTGTGCTGGCCGAGGTCGCGGTGGCGGCGGCCGACGGTGCCGCCAAGGCGCTCGGTGACACACCTGCCCAGCTCGGGGTGTTGCGCGAGGCCGGGGTGGTCGATGCGGGTGCCCGTGGGCTCGTGGTGCTGCTCGACAGTCTGGTCGCGGTCACGCTCGGGCAGACACCTGATCGGCCGCAGTATGTGCGCGGCGAGTTCGCAGCCTCGCAGGCGCATGTCGAACGTCGCGATATGGACGTCGTCGCGGTACATGACGGCTCGCCGTCGCGCGGCGGTGCCGAGTCCCAGGGCAGCGTCGAATGCCAGGGCGGCCTCGAATTCCGGAACGGTGCCGAACCTCGGAACAGCGCCGAACCGCACTTCGAGGTGATGTACCTCCTCTCCGATACCGACAACCGACGCATAGCCCGCCTCCGCGATCGACTCGCCGAACTCGGCGACTCCGTTGTGGTGGTCGGTGACGGCGCGGGCTCCTGGTCCGCGCACGTACATTGCGCCGATGCCGGAGCCGCGGTCGAAGCGGGCATCGCCACCGGCACCCTGAGCGCCATCCGCATCGAAAGTTTCGCCATCACCGCCCAACCGTTCGCGCCTGCCTGGACCGATCACGATGGTCGCGCGGACCGCGGAGTGCTGGCTGTGGTGGCGGGCGATGGGGCCGCGGCGCTGTTCGAAGCCGGGGGAGCGGTGGTGCTCGGCGGCGACGGCACGGTCACCAGCGCCGCGCTGCTCGGCGCGATCCGACAGCTGCCGAATCGGGAGGTGCTGGTATTGCCGAATGGCGCCCTGCCCGCGCACGAGCTGGTCGCGGTCGGTGTCGCGGCTCGTGACGCGCACCGCGACGTGCTGCTGTTGCCGAGCGGGTCCATGGTGCAGGGATTGGCGGCACTGGCCGTGCACGATTGTGGGCGGATCGCGGTGGACGATGCCTTCGCGATGTCGGAGGCGGCGGCCGCTACCCGGTGGGGATCGTTGCGCGCCGCCACCGAGCGGGCCCTCACCATGGTCGGCACCTGCGATGCGGGCGACGGACTCGGCCTGGTCGGCCACGATGTGGTGGTGATCGATCGGGATGTGCCGACCGCGGGCCGGACCCTGCTCGACCGGATGCTCGCCTTCGGTGGCGAGCTGGTCACCTTGCTCATGGGCGCGGCGGCCCCCGCCGAACTCGCGGCCGAACTCGCCGCGCATATCGCGGACGGCTTCCCCGGCATCGAGGTGAGCGTGTACTCCGGTGGGCAGCACGCGGATCTGGTGCAGATTGGGGTGGAATAGGGATATGGCGACACTGAGTGATCGGCTGGACCACCTGCTCGGCGTGAAAGCCGCCGAGCCGCTGGCCGATGCCTTCGACATGCACACCGTCGAGGATCTGTTGCGGCACTACCCATTGCGCTATGCCACCCAGGGCCAGCCGCTCACCCAGGAGCAGCCGGAAGAGGGTGCGCACATCACCGTCATCGGCCGGGTGACGAAAACCGAACTGCGGCCGATGAAGAACCGCAGAGGCAGACTGCTCAAGGTGGCCCTCGATACCGGTTCGGTCGCCCCGATCGATATCACTTTCTTCAATGGCGACAAGGTGAGTTACCTTGTCCGTGAAGGTGTCCGGGCGATGATGTCGGGCACCGTGCACTGGTGGCGGCCGGACCGCTGGAACCTCTCACATCCCGATTATCTGATCCTGCCCGATAAGGAAGAGGCCTCGATCGAGAACCTCACCTCGGTGCGCGGCGGCGGTGCACTGCGCGGACTGGCGCAGAGTGCGAAAGGTAAAGAGGGAGTGGATGTCTCGTTCTTCGAACGGGAATTCATTCCGGTGTATCCAGCGACCGCCAAGGTGCAGAGCTGGGATCTGCTGGCCTGTGTCCGGCAGGTGCTCGATCAGATCGATCCGATCGACGATCCGCTGCCGAGCACGCTGCGCGAGGATCGCGGCCTGGTGAAGGTCTCCGACGCACTGCGCCTGATCCACCTGCCCGAGCACAAATCCGATATCGAACAGGCCAGGGAGCGTTTGCGTTTCGACGAGGCGCTGGCCCTGCAGCTGGTACTCGCCGAGCGGCGACACGACGCGGAGGGGCGGACGGCCCGACCGTGTCCACCGCGCTCCGACGGCATCGCGGCGGCTTTCGATACCCGCCTGCCCTTCGAACTGACCGAGGGGCAGCGGCAGGTGATCTCGGAGATCTCCGACGATCTCGCGCACAGCCATCCGATGCACCGGCTGCTGCAGGGTGAGGTGGGTTCGGGCAAGACGATCGTCGCACTGCACGCGATGTTGCAGGTGGTCGACGCCGGACAGCAGTGCGCACTGCTCGCGCCGACGGAAGTCCTTGCCGCTCAGCACTATCGGTCGCTGCGCGCGATGCTCGGCGATCTCGGCACCGCGGGTGAACTCGGCGCCGCCGACCAGGCGACCAAGGTGGTGTTGGTGACCGGTTCGATGTCGGCGTCGGCGAAGAAGGCCGCACTGCTCGACGCGGTCACCGGCGAGGCCGGCATCGTCATCGGTACGCACGCATTGATCCAGGACGCGGTGGAGTTCTTCGATCTGGGCATGGTGATCGTCGACGAACAGCACCGGTTCGGCGTCGAGCAGCGGGATGCGTTGCGCGCCAAGGCGAAAGCCGGTGCCAGCCCACATTTGCTGGTCATGACCGCGACCCCGATACCCCGAACCATCGCCATGACCACCCTCGGCGATCTGGAGACGTCGACCCTCACCCAGCTGCCCCGGGGCCGCTCACCGATCGTCTCGAAGGTGGTGCCGCGCAAACAGCATCCGAATTGGGTGGACCGCGCCTGGGAGCGCATCCGGGAGGAGGTCGCGGCCGGTCGGCAGGCCTATGTGGTGTGCTCGCGCATCGGCGACGACGAGGAGAACGGCAAGAGCCGCAACGGCAAGAAGTCCGGCAGGTCGAAGGACGGTCCCGAGCAGGAAGGTCCGACCACCGCCGCAGCCGTCGAGGTCTTCGACATGCTGCGTACCGGCCCATTGGCGAACGTCCGGGTCGGGCTACTGCACGGCAGGCTGCCGACCGATGAAAAAGACCAGGTGATGCGGGCATTCAACGATGGTGATATCGATGTGCTGGTCTGCACCACCGTCGTCGAGGTCGGCGTCGATGTGCCGAACGCGACCGTCATGGTCATTGTGGACGCGGACCGCTTCGGCGTCAGCCAGCTGCATCAGCTGCGTGGGCGGATCGGCCGTGGCAAACATCCCGGCCTGTGCCTGCTCATCACCGACGCCGGTCCCACCGGCACCGCCATGGCCCGCCTCGACGCGGTCGCCGCCACCACCGACGGCTTCGAACTCGCGGTCCTCGATCTGCGCCAGCGCCGCGAAGGCGATGTTCTCGGCGCCGCCCAATCCGGCACCGCGCGCTCACTGCGCCTGCTCTCCCTGCTCGATGACCTCGAAGTCATCACCGCCGCACAGGAACTCGCGCGCGAGGTCGTCGAGGCCGACCCCGGTCTGCGCAAGCATCCTGGGTTGGCGAGCATGATGCGCGCCGCCGTCGACTCCGAACGCATCGAATATCTGGCCAAGTCCTGATCCGGAGCTCGTCGGTCAACGTCCGATCCGTGGATAGGGCAGATCAGTACTCATATGTTCGGTGATCGCGAGCGGACTGCCGATCTGCGGGAATGCGCGCTGGGGGCAGGATGGGCGCTCGCAGACCTTGCAGCCCGCACCGATCGGCACCGCGGCGGCCGGATTGTCCAGATGCAGCCCGGTGGAATACGCCAGCCGGTCGGCGTATTCGATATCGCAACCCAGGCCGATCGCGAAGTCCTTTGTGGCCGTGCCGAATCCGTGCGGCGCAGTCAGTGCGGTGCGGGCGATCCACAAATAGCGGCGGCCGTCGGGCATCGCAGCGATCTGGGTCAGGGTGCGGCCGGGATTCGCGAAGGCCTCGTGCACCACCCACAGCGGGCAGCTGCCGCCGACTCGGGAGAAGTGGAATGCGGTGGCGGACTGGCGTTTCGAGATATTGCCCGCGCGGTCGGTGCGGACGAGGAAGAACGGAACACCGCGCTGCCCCTGCCGTTGCAGCGTGCTCAACCGGTGGCAGATGGTCTCGAAGCCGACCTCGAAACGCAGACTGAGCAGATCGATGTCGTAGCGCAGCTCCTCGGCCGACCGCAGGAAGCGCCCGTAGGGCAGCACCAGCGCACCCGCGAAATAGTTGGCCAACCCGATCCGCGCCAGCGTCCGGGATTCGCTGATGAGCGACGGTGTTTCGGCCAGCACAGCATCCAGGTCCCTGCCGTACAACAGAAATCCGAGCGTAGTGGCGATCTGGAAGGCGCGCTGCCCGGGACGCAGCCGCCGCGCCAGGGTCAGGGTGCGGCTGTCCGGATCGTAATGCCGTTTCGGGATGGACGGATCCGCGCCATCACCACGCACCAGCACGGTCACTCCGGCGCGCTCCTCGGCCACCCTGGCGAGTTGCCGATCGAGCGAGCCGATGCTCAGGCCGCACTCCTCGAAGAGCTGTTCGGCCGCGTGATCGAGTTGGGCGATGTGATTGTGGTGGTCGTAGAAGAAGTCCCGGACATCCTCGTACGGCATGGGCACACCGGGAGCACCGGTCGGCGCGGCCACCCGGGCCGAGAGCAGATCGAGTTGATCGGTCGCGGCGCGCAGTCGCCGATGCATCGCGACGACGATCCGGGCGACCTCCGGTAGTCGCGTCGCGAGCTCCTCCACCTCGGTCAGCGGCGCACTATCGCCGCCCGCCGCGTCCACCAGCACCTCGTGCAGATCCGATACCAAGCGGGCATCGGAGTCGGCGGCGAAAAATTGCACGTCGAGGTCGAAGGTGGCGTTGAGTTTGAGCAACACCGGGATGGTGAGCGGTCGCTGGTCGCGCTCGAGCTGGTTGAGGTAGCTGGGCGATAGATCGAGAGATTTCGCCAGTGCCGCCTGGGTCATCCGCCGTTCTTCGCGCAACCGCCTCAGTCGGGCGCCCGCGTACATCTTGCGCACCGCAAGATGGTAGCCCTCGGAATTTGCAAACATCGCAAAATACGTGATTCTCGCCCGCAGAAATCCGCTGTTGCAAGGGATTTTGCCGTCGATCAATCCTGCGTAGCGTGCGAAGTGGGGCAGCTGGCCCGCCGCATGGAACCGGAGGATGGATGAAGACACATATCGTACGCGCCCGCGGCGCCACCGAGGACTTTCCGCGCTCGGAACATCTGGCCGCCAAGATTGCCGAGGTTGCCGCCGATCCGGTCGAGGTGCGCGCCGAGGTGACCGAGATGATCGTGAATCGGATCATCGACAATGCGGCCGTCGCCGCGGCCGCCCTGGTCCGCGGACCGGTAGCCAGCGCGCGGGCACAGGCTCTTGCGCAGCCGTACATGCCGCGGCCGGGTCGGGCGGGTGCCACCGTTTTCGGGCTGTCCGCGCCCGACCGGGTATCGCCGGAGTGGGCCGCGTCGGCCAATGGAGTCGCGGTGCGCGAACTCGACTTTCACGACACCTTCCTCGCCGCCGAGTACTCGCATCCGGGCGATAACATCTCGCCGATTCTCGCCGTCGCCCAGCACACCGGACGCAGCGGCGCCGAGCTGATCCGTGGCCTGGCCACCGGTTACGAGATCCAGATCGACCTGGCGCGCGGAATCTGCCTGCACGAGCACAAGATCGATCACGTCGCCCACCTCGGTCCGTCCGCCGCCGCGGGCATCGGGACGCTACTCGGACTCGACACCGAGACGATCTATCAGGCGATCGGGCAGGCGCTGCACACCACTACCGCGACCCGGCAATCCCGCAAGGGTGAAATCTCCAGCTGGAAGGCCTATGCCCCCGCATTTGCCGGGAAGATGGCGGTGGAGGCGGTGGATCGCGCCATGCGCGGCGAGGGTGCGCCCGCGCCGATCTGGGAGGGCGCGGACGGCGTCATCGCCTGGCTGCTCGGCGGTCCGGACGCGGAATACCAGGTGCCGTTGCCGAGCCCGGGCGAAGCGAAGCGCGCGATCCTGGACAGCTACACCAAGGAGCATTCGGCCGAATACCAGAGTCAGGCACCCATCGATCTCGCGCGCCGAATGCGTTCGCGCATCGGCGATCTCGATCAGATCGCCGCGATCGTTTTGCATACCAGCCAGCACACGCATGTGGTGATCGGCACCGGATCCGGTGATCCGCAGAAGTTCGATCCGCAGGCCAGTCGGGAGACGCTCGACCATTCCGTTCCTTATATCTTCGCGGTCGCGCTGCAAGACGGCGGCTGGCATCACGAGCGGTCGTATGCGCCCGAGCGCGCACGCCGGGCCGATACCGTCGCGCTGTGGCGCAAGATCTCTACCGTCGAGGATCCGGAGTGGACCCGCCGCTATCACGCCATTGATCCGAATGAAAAGGCCTTCGGGGCGCGGGCTGTCGTGACCCTGAAAAGCGGCGAAACGATCATCGACGAGCTCGCGGTCGCCGATGCACATCCGCTCGGCACGCGGCCCTTCGCCCGCGAGCAGTATCTCGCGAAGTTCCGAACGCTCGCCGAGGGTGTCATCGATCCCGCTGAGCAGCAACGCTTCCTCGACGCGGTGCAGCGCACGCCAGCATTGGCCGCCGGTGCGCTGGATCAGCTGACATTCACCGTATCGCCCGAGGTCCTGGGGCGGGCGCCGATGGCACGCGAGGGGATCTTCTGATGCTCGTCCTACTCCTCGCCCCAGACCAGCGCCTGTGCGGCGATCACGTCGGTGCCGTTGAATGTGACGGCGGGCGATCCGTGCAGCCGGTAACCCTGATCGAGCAGGTCGCTGATCCGCTCGCAGAAGGTAGCGTCGTCGACGCCGGTGATCAGTCGGTAGCGCAGGCGGTGATCTTCGGACCCACCACCCGGCATCGAATCGCTGTGCGAAGCTTCGCTCATCGGTCCAGCCTAGGGCGGCGGTCGCGGTGACCGGACTGCTGGCCGCCGCCACGAGTGCGGCCGATAAGCGTGCGGCGCTGCGGGCCGGGCTGGCTTCCAGGCGGCTCCAGCGCTGGCCCGGGGCATTCAATCCGCTGGTGGCCAAGCTGATTCAGCAGCTCGGCTTCGAGGGCGTCTATGTCTCCGGAGCGGTGGTTTCGGCCGAACTCGCGCTGCCGGATATCGGGCTGACCACGCTCACCGAGGTGACCGCGCGCGGACAGCAGATCGCGCGGGTGACCGATCTGCCGGTGCTGATCGATGCCGATACCGGATTCGGCGAGCCGATGAATGCGGCGCGCACGGTGACCCTGCTGGAAGATGCCGGGTTGGCGGGCTGTCATATCGAGGACCAGGTGAATCCCAAGCGCTGTGGTCATCTCGACGGTAAGGCGGTGGTTCCGGTTGCCGAGATGGTTCGCCGCTTGCGTGCCGCGGTCGCGGCCCGGCGTGACCCGAATTTCGTCGTCTGCGCGCGCACCGATGCGCGGGGGACCGAAGGGCTGGACGCGGCGATCGACCGGGCCAGGGCATATGCCGACGCCGGTGCGGATCTGATCTTCACCGAGGCGCTGACCGACGCCGCCGAATTCGCGAAGTTTCGTACGGCGGTGGATATTCCGTTGCTCGCGAATATGACCGAGTTCGGCAAGTCGGAGCTGCTGTCCGCGGGCACGCTGGCCGATCTCGGCTATAACGCCGTTATCTATCCGGTAACCACATTGCGCTTGGCGATGTATGCGGTCGAGCGGGGTCTGCGTGAAATCGCCGACACCGGAACGCAATCCGGATTGATGCCGCAGATGCAGCACCGGGCGCGGCTCTACGAATTGCTGGATTACCAGCAGTACAACGACTTCGATTCCGGAATCTTCAATTTCACCGTGAGCGAGTGACCATGACCGATATCAAGAAGGGTTTGGCCGGGGTGGTGGTCGATACCACCAGCATCTCCAAGGTGGTGCCCGAGACCAATTCGCTGACCTACCGCGGCTATGCGGTGCAGGATCTGGCGCGGTACTGCGGTTTCGAGGAGGTCGCGTATCTGCTGTGGTACGGCGAACTGCCCGATGCCGCCCAACTCCAACTACTGTGCCAGCGTGAACGCGCACAGCGACGCGTCGATCGGTCGATCCTGTCGCTGATCGAGAAGCTGCCGGACAACTGTCATCCGATGGATGTGGTCCGGACGGTGGTCAGCTACCTGGGCGCCCAGGATCCGGATCTCGATGCCGCGCAGGATGATCGGGCGCTCTTGGCGAAGTCGCTGCGACTGACCGCGGCGCTGCCCACGGTGATCGCGGCCGATATGCGCCGCCGCCATGGGCTGGATCCTGTTGCGCCGCACGCACAACTGGGCTTCGCGGAGAACTTTCTGAATATGTGCTTCGGAGAGGTTCCGGATCCGCGCATCGTGCGCGCCTTCGAGATTTCACTGATCCTATACGCGGAACACAGTTTCAACGCATCCACATTCGCCGCGCGGGTGGTCACCTCGACTCGCTCGGATATGTACAGCGCGATCACCGCGGCGATCGGCGCGCTCAAGGGTCCGCTACACGGTGGCGCCAATGAGGCCGTCATGCACATGATGCTGGAGATCGGTGAGCCCGAACGCGCTGCGGAGTGGTTGCGCGCGAAGCTGTCCGGCAAACAGAAGGTGATGGGGTTCGGGCATCGCGTCTATAAGAACGGCGACTCGCGGGTGCCGACAATGCGCGATGCTCTTGCGCGAGTTGCCGAGGTGACCGGCGGTCAGCGCTGGCTGCGCATGTATACCGCATTGGAGCAGGCCATGGCCGAGGCCACCGGCATCGAGCCCAATCTCGACTTTCCAGCCGGTCCCGCCTACTACCTGATGGGCTTCGACATCGAGATGTTCACACCCATCTTCGTGATGAGTCGCATTACCGGGTGGACCGCCCACATCATCGAGCAGTCCGCCGCCAATGCCCTCATCCGTCCGCTGTCCGAATACGTCGGGGTGCCGCAGCGCGAACTGCTGGTCTCGGGGGCGGCGGCGCACTGACTCGACGGATGATCGCGGCGAAGCCCTCCTCGACCAAGCGACTGTTTGGTGTAATCGGTGAGATCGAATCGACCGATGTGCCCATCGCATGGGCGCAAGGAAGCGAGCGAACCGAATGTCGAGTCCCGACGATATCGTCACCGCCATGTGCCGCAGCTGGGCCGATCCCGACCCGGACCGGATCAGCGCCTTCTTCGCCGAAGACGCCGTTTACCACAACATTCCGATGGAGCCGATCCACGGCCGTGCCGCCATCCGCGAGTTCATCGCCGGATTCCTCACGAGCTTCGAATCCATCGACTTCGATATCCACCACCAGGTCGCCAGCGGCAATATCGTGATGAACGAACGCACCGACACCCTGCGCGGCCTCGGCAAAGATACCCCGCTGCCGGTAATGGGTGTCTTCGAAGTCGCCGACGGTGCCATCACCGCCTGGCGCGACTACTTCGATATGGCTGCCATAAACCGAGCCTTCGGCACCGACGCCGCCGAGTAGCGGTTCCCGCCCGATGTCCGCCCGGAAAGATCTTTGGGATTCGGGAACCGAATCGGTCGGGCGCGCGTCGAATAGGGCATCGGGGGTGATATCTGATGGCGACGTATGAGGAGGGGTTACGTATGGATCGTTGCTCGGGATGTCCTGCGGGTTGGCGACGGGGATTGGGTGCTCGGTCGCGGATGCGTCCGATTGTGCGCAACGGTGAGGTTTGTGACAGGTACCCGCCCCGCCGCCGGTTGCGACCGTTTCCTGGGACCGAATCACCTTGATACGTAGTGTATTTCATTGATGGCGCGGGTGGTCCCCTCGACCACGCATCCGGTGCCGATACGCCCGCCCTCCCCGTCCGCGGGGAGGGCGGGCGCTATTCGGTCATGCCGAGATGATCAGCGCACCGCGGCCGCGGCCGCGACCAGATTGCGCAGGGAAGCCTCGACCTCGACCGGCCCGCGGGTCTTCAGCCCGCAGTCGGGATTGACCCAGAGTCGTTCGGCGGGAACGGCTTTCAATGCCGAGCGCAGTGCAGCGGTGATCTCCTCCACACTCGGCACCCGGGGCGAGTGAATGTCGTACACACCGGGTCCGACGCCGAGATCGAAGCCGCGTGCGTTGAGGTCGTCGAGTACTTCCATATGTGAACGCGCCGCCTCGATCGAGGTGACATCGGCATCGAGTCCGGCGATCGCATCGATGACCTCACCGAATTCCGAATAGCACAGGTGGGTGTGGATCTGGGTGGCATCCGATACCCCTGAGGTCGCCAGCCGGAACGCCCCGACCGACCACTCCAGATACGCGCCCTGGTCGGCCGCGCGCAGCGGCAACAGCTCCCGCAGTGCGGGCTCGTCGACCTGGATGATCCGAATGCCCGCGCCCTGCAGATCGATCGTCTCGTCCCTTATTGCCAATGCCACCTGGCGTGCCGAATCCGCCAATGGCTGATCGTCGCGCACGAACGACCAGGCCAAAATCGTCACCGGGCCGGTGAGCATGCCCTTGACCGGCTTATCGGTAAGCGATTGCGCGTAGCCGATCCAGTCGACGGTCATCGGCGCGGGTCGGGCCACATCGCCGAACAGGATCGGCGGCCGCACGCAGCGGGTGCCGTAGGACTGCACCCAGCCCGCTTCGGTGGCGGCGAATCCGTCGAGCTGTTCGGCGAAGTACTGCACCATGTCATTGCGTTCCGGCTCGCCGTGCACCAGCACGTCGAGTCCCAATTTCTCCTGCAGCGCAATGACATCGGCGATTTCCGAGCGCATCCGACGCACGTACTCGGCCGCATCGATCTCGCCCTTGCGCAGTGCCGCCCGTGCGAGCCGGATCGCCGAGGTCTGCGGATACGAACCGATCGTCGTGGTCGGCAATGACGGCAGCCGCAGCCGTTCGGCCTGCAGCACCCGTCGCTGCGGCGCGGGGGACCGCCGGGTGGCATCCGGACCGAGCGCCGCCAACCGCGCCCGGACCTGCGGATTGTCCAGCCTGGGATCGGTACGCCGGGTAGCAAGTGCCGAACGGGCGGCGACCAGTTCGGCGGTGATCGCATCGGGCCCCGCGCTCAGTGCGGTCGCGAGCAAGCGCACCTCGGCGACCTTCTCCGCACCGAATGCCAGCCACGAGCGCAACCGTTCGTCGAGGCCGGTTTCGGGCGCCAGCGTGTAGGGCACGTGCAGCAGCGAGCAGGAACTCGACACCGCAACGGATTTCGCACAACCCAGCAGCGCGCCGAGTGTCGTCAGCGCCCGATCCAGATCGGCCCGCCAGACATTTCGGCCGTCGACCACACCCGCGACCAGCAGCTTGTTCGCGAGCGCCGGTACCCCAGCCACTGCGGAGAGATCGGCGGCAGTGGTGAAGTCCACTGCGATGCCTTCGATTTCGGTCTCGGCCAGGGCGGCCAGCGCCGGGCCGGGACTGCCGAAGTAGGTCGCCACCAGCAGCGCCGGACGATCCGTCGCGGCCGATAGCTCGGCATAGGTGCGCCGGACCAGGTCGATCTCGTGGGCGGTCAGATCGGTGACCACCACCGGCTCGTCGAATTGCACCCACTCCGCGCCTGCCACGGCCAGCAGCCGCAACAGCTCACGGTAGAGCGGTACCAACTCGTCGAGGCGATCGAGCGCTGCACCGCCCGTCGCCTTCGCCAGTTTCAGGAAGGTGATCGGACCGACCACTACCGGCCGCGCGGGCACCCCGAGGGCAAGCGCCTCCTGCAGTTCATCCAGCACCTTCGACGGTTGCAGTGAGAACGCGGTCTCCGGGCCGATCTCCGGCACCAGATAGTGGTAGTTGGTATCGAACCACTTGGTCATTTCCAGGGGCTCGACCGTATCGGTGCCGCGCGCCGCGGCGAAATAGCGATCCAGCGGATCGGCGATTCCGGCCACCCGGGGCGGCAGCGCTCCGAGCAGCACGGCGGTATCGAGCACCTGGTCGTAATAGGAGAAGGTGCCGACCGGAATGGCATCGAGTCCGGCCGAATGCAATTCGGTCAGCTGATTGCGCCGCAGGTTGCGTGCGATCGCGTGTAGTTGCTCGGCGTCGATGTGTCCGGCCCAGTACGACTCGGTGGCACGCTTGAGCTCACGGTGCGGCCCCACCCGCGGGAGACCGAGAACCGTTGCGGTGAACGGGTTATGCGAAACAGTCACGAATTTCTCCAGTGCTGAGATCGAAGACCATCGCCCTACGAGCTCACGGAGACCAAGTGACGTGCCGGAAAATCCAACGACTGGAAAAACCAACCATGGAGCCCGACAGGTCGCACTGGTGGTCCGCGCGCCCAATCCACGAGGCGGTGGCCGCCGGATACGGCGTATCCGACACGGCTGGCAGGTCTTCGGACTTGCGGGCACGGGCCTTCTGGCCGACCCCGTACGGGGCTCACCTACTGGCCGTCGCTTCCCGGGCTGACCGTTTCGAGCGATCTGCAAGCAATCGCTACGGCCTACCCAGTGCTGATGACGGCGGTCGTTCCTGCATACCGCTGCGGGACAGTCCCGGATTCTCACCGGGTTCCCTCTCATCCGCACACCGGTATTCCGGTGGGCGAACTCGACTCCGTTGACGCGACGTCGGGGCTCCATCTCGTCTGCGCACGGCGAACCAGCTGCAACACCAAGCATAGGCGGGCGCGCAACCGGGTTTTGACGGCATACCTGTGATCATGATGTTCGCTGCGCAGGCCCACCCTTCGCCCGACCGCCACCCCCCACCGAATCACTACGCGATCCCGACTTTCGGGGCCGCGAACACGCCGCGCTGCAGGCGCGGCAAATTCAACACAGTATGTGACGACTGGATGAACACAACTTCGCAAGTCTGCTAGGAATGGTTGTGAAGATTCCTGCGAAGGGACTTCCCTGTCAAGGCTGCATTCCGGGCCGGGTACCTTAGGTCAATGTTCTCGAAAGTCTTGGTTGCCAACCGTGGCGAGATCGCGATCCGTGCCTTCCGCGCGGCCTACGAACTCGGCATCGGAACCGTCGCGGTATTCCCGTACGAGGATCGCAATTCGGTCCACCGGTTGAAGGCAGCCGAGTCCTACCAGATCGGCGAACAGGGCCACCCCGTCCGGGCGTATCTGTCCATCGAGGCGATCATTGCGGCGGCCAAGTCCGCCGGAGCCGACGCCGTCTACCCCGGCTACGGCTTCCTGTCGGAGAACCCGGACCTCGCGGCGGCCTGTGCGCGCGAGGGTATTACCTTCATCGGTCCGTCTGCCGCGGTACTCGAACTCGCGGGTAACAAGGCCCGCGCGATCGAGGCGGCCAAGGCGGCCGGACTGCCGGTACTGCGTTCGAGCGCGCCGTCGGCCGATGTCGACGAGCTGCTCGCGGCCGCTCAGGAGCTGGAGTACCCGATCTTCGTCAAGGCCGTCGCGGGCGGCGGCGGCCGCGGTATGCGGCGGGTTGCCGATCCGGCACAGCTGCGCGAATCGATCGAGGCCGCCTCCCGTGAGGCGGAATCGGCATTCGGCGATCCGACGGTCTTCCTGGAACAGGCCGTGGTGAATCCGCGCCATATCGAGGTGCAGATCCTGGCCGACCAGCACGGCAATGTCATGCACCTGTTCGAGCGCGACTGTTCGGTGCAGCGTCGCCACCAGAAGGTGATCGAGCTCGCCCCGGCACCCAACCTCGATCCGGCACTGCGCGAGCGCATCTGCAATGACGCGGTCGCCTTCGCCCGCCAGATCGGCTACAGCTGTGCCGGCACCGTCGAATTCCTGCTCGACGAGCGCGGCAACCACGTCTTCATCGAGATGAATCCGCGCATCCAGGTCGAGCACACGGTGACCGAGGAGATCACCGATGTCGACCTGGTGCAGTCCCAGCTGCGCATCGCGGCGGGGGAGACCCTGGAACAGCTCGGCCTGAGCCAGGAGAAGGTCACCATTCGCGGTGCTGCCCTGCAGTGCCGGATCACCACCGAGGATCCGGCCAATGGCTTCCGCCCCGATACCGGCCGCATCACCGCCTACCGCACCCCCGGCGGTGCGGGCATCCGCCTCGACGGCGGTGCGAATCTGGGCGCGGAGATCGGTGCCTACTTCGACTCGATGCTGGTCAAGCTCACCTGCCGCGGTCGCGATCTGCCCGCGGCGGTGGCCAGGGCCAGCCGTGCGCTCGCGGAGTTCCGTATCCGCGGCGTCACCACGAATATTCCGTTCCTGCTCGCGGTGCTCGACGATCCGGACTTCAAGGCGGGCCGGGTTACCACTTCGTTCATCGATGAGCGCCCGCAGCTGCTGACCCTGCGCGGCTCGGCCGACCGCGGCACCAAGATCCTGAACTACCTGGCCGATATCACCGTGAACAAGCCGCATGGTGAGCGCCCGACCACCGTCTACCCACACGACAAACTGCCCGCCATCGATCTGAGCGTGCCGCCGCCGGACGGTTCCCGGCAACGGCTGCTTCGGCTCGGCCCCGAGGGTTTCGCGCAGGCGCTGCGTGCGCAGAAGGCCGTCGGGGTCACTGATACCACCTTCCGCGACGCACACCAGTCGCTGTTGGCCACGCGGGTACGTACCAATGGTCTGCTCGGTGTGGCCGGACATGTCGCACGCCTGACACCGGAACTGCTCTCCATCGAGGCGTGGGGTGGCGCGACTTACGATGTGGCGCTGCGCTTCCTGTACGAGGATCCGTGGGAGCGGCTGGCGGCGTTGCGTGAGGCGATTCCGAACATCTGTCTGCAGATGTTGCTGCGCGGCCGCAATACCGTCGGCTACACGCCCTACCCCGAGCAGGTGACGCGTGCGTTCGTCTCGGAGGCGACCGCAACCGGCATCGACATCTTCCGCATCTTCGATGCGCTCAACAATGTCGACCAGATGCGTCCGGCCATCGATGCGGTGCGCGAAACCGGCACGGCCATTGCGGAAGTCGCGATGAGCTACACCGGCGATCTGAGCAACCCGGACGAGACGCTCTACACCCTCGATTACTACCTGAAGCTGGCCGAGCAGATTGTCGATGCTGGCGCGCATGTGCTCGCCATCAAGGATATGGCGGGTCTGCTGCGGGCACCCGCGGCGGCGACACTCGTTACCGCGCTGCGCAGTAATTTCGATCTGCCGGTCCACGTGCACACCCACGACACCCCCGGCGGTCAGCTCGCGACCTATCTGGCCGCCTGGCATGCCGGCGCCGACGCGGTCGACGGTGCGAGCGCCGCGATGGCCGGAACCACCTCACAGCCCGCACTTTCCGCGATCGTCGCGGCGGCGGCGCACAGTGAATTCGACACCGGCCTGAACCTGCAGAACGTCTGCGATCTGGAGCCGTACTGGGAGGCGCTGCGAAAGGTGTACGCGCCCTTCGAATCCGGGCTGCCCGCGCCGACCGGCCGGGTGTACACCCACGAAATCCCCGGTGGTCAGCTGTCGAATCTGCGGCAGCAGGCCATCGCACTGGGCCTCGGTGACCGTTTCGAAGAGGTCGAGGCGAAATACGCCGCGGCGGACCGGCTTCTGGGCCGCCTGGTCAAGGTCACCCCGTCCTCGAAGGTGGTCGGCGACCTCGCACTCGCACTGGTCGGCACCGGTGTCGACATCGAGAGTTTCGCCGCCGATCCGGGTCGCTACGACATTCCGGATTCGGTAATCGGTTTCCTGCGTGGCGAACTCGGCACCCCGGCCGGCGGCTGGCCCGAACCGTTCCGCAGTCGCGCACTGGCCGGCCGTGGTCCGGCCAAGCCCGAGACACCGCTCACCGCCGAGGACGAAGCCGGACTGAACGGAACCTCCGGACAGCGCCGCGCCACCCTCAACCGGCTGCTCTTCCCCGGCCCGACGGCCGAATTCAATGCCCACCGGGAGAAGTACGGCGACACCATGGGCCTGTCGGCCAACCAGTTCTTCTACGGTCTGCGCCGCGGTGAGGAACACCGCGTGCAGCTGGAGAAGGGGGTCACCCTGCTGATCGGCCTGGAGGCGATCTCCGAACCCGACGAGCGCGGCATGCGCACGGTCATGTGCATCATGAACGGCCAGCTGCGCCCGGTCGCGGTGCGTGACCGCTCCGTCGCCAGCGATATCCCGGCCGCGGAGAAGGCGGATAAGAACAATGCGGGCCATATCGCCGCGCCGTTCGCCGGTGTGGTCACTTTGGCTGTGTCCGAAAGCGATTCGATCGCGGCCGGCGACATCATCGGCACCATTGAGGCGATGAAGATGGAGGCCGCGATCACCGCACCGCGCGCCGGCATCGTCGGCCGGGTCGCGATCGGCAAGGTGCAGCAGGTCGAGGGTGGTGACCTGCTGGTCGAACTGACCGTGCGCGAGTCCGCGGCGGAATGACCCGGATCGTCGCGGGCACCGCGGGCGGGCGACGACTGCGCGTCCCGCCCGCCGGTACCCGGCCTACCTCGGATCGGGTGCGCGAGGCGCTGTTCAGCGCGCTCGACGCCCGCATCGATTTCGATGGCGTCCGGGTGCTCGACCTGTACGCCGGATCCGGTGCGCTCGGTCTGGAGGCGCTCTCACGCGGCGCCACCAGCGCCCTGCTCATCGAATCCGATCGCAAGGCCGCCGCGATTGTGCGCGGCAATATCGCCGATCTCGGGCTGCCCGGCGCCGAACTCCGTATCGGGGCCGTCGCCAGCGTCCTGACCGGTGGCGGTGCGGGGGCCTACGACGTGGTCTTCTCTGATCCGCCCTACGACGTCGACACCGCCGCGGTCACCGCCGACCTGCGCGCCTTGGTCGAGCACGGCTGGCTGGCGCCCGGCGCATTCGTCGCCGTGGAGCGCTCCAGCCGCTCACCCGAGATCGTCTGGCCCGCAGGCTATATCCCGGCGAAGGCGCGTAAATATGGCGAAACCCGCATCGAACTAGCCGAATTCGCCCCGGAGTAACGCCGTCATCGCGGCGTCCGAGGTGGCCATCGGAGCTCCTGATACCGTCTGTCCATGGCAGGAGCGATGTGCCCGGGCTCGTTCGACCCGGTGACCAATGGACATATCGACGTCTTCGCCCGGGCTGCGGCGCAGTTCGACGAGGTCGTAGTGACCGTCAGCGTCAATCCCAAGAAGCAGGGCATGTTCAGCGTCGAGGAACGCATGGAGATGCTGCGCGAGGCCACCGCGCACCTGCCCAATGTGCGGGTGGAGTCCTGGCAGGGCCTGCTCGTGGACTTTGCCAAGCAGGAGGGCCTCACCGCAATCGTCAAGGGTCTGCGCGATGCCACCGATTTCGGCTACGAACTGCAGATGGCCCAGATGAACAAGAAGCTCTCCGGCGTCGACACCTTCTTCATCGCCACCAACCCGACCTTCAGCTACCTGTCCAGCTCGCTGGTCAAGGAGGTAGCCGCCTACGGCGGCGATGTCACCGATATGCTCCCGCCCGCCGTCCACAAGCGCCTACTCGATCGCCTGGCGGAACGGAAAGGCTGAGCGGAGCTCTTAATACGATTCGCCTCGGTCCCAAGCTCGGGACCGAGGCGAATCGTATTAGGGCTGCTACTGGCCGACTGATTTCGTGCGTACATGGGTAACTCGCCGGGTACGCCCAAACGACATGCAACTCCCAACCGCCGGTCCGCGACGTGATTTTCGTGGCACTTACGACCGGCAAAAGGCGCGGGGAGGCGGGGGAGCATCTCAGAAGACCAGGCCGCGCAGGGCGAGGAAGCGCATGCCGCCGACCGCGGTGGTAATGGCGAGGATGGCAGTGGCCTGGAACGTGTCGCCCATACCGGGGGTCCATACCTCGAGCGCGGCCAGCGCAGCAGTGGTGATGCCGAGCCCGACCAGCGCGAGTCCGCCGCCCTCCCACTGTGCGGTGAACCAGCCGACCCGGCCCGCCGCGTGGAAGGTGAGCTGACGGTGCAGTTCATTGGCGATCACGGTGCTCACGATCGAGCCGGCGATATTGGCGACCAGTGGACCGACGCCGTGCATCGCGAAGAACAACAGCACATAGGCAACGTTGCTGGAACCGCCGACCAGGGCGAAGCGGATCAACTGGGCCAGCGCCCGGTCGCCGCGCAGGTACTGCATGAGCTGGGCGAACCGATACGCCGTCGCAATACGCAGGACCGGGTACGGCCCCGCCCACGGCGTGTACAAACTACTCGTCGGCAGTGCCGCCGTCCGCGGTAGTTCCAGTACGGTCATTGTCTTTCCGATCCCACACGAGCCTTCGGTACGGATAACCGCGATGGTCATCGCATCCTTCCGCCGACTCTCGAGAGGTTCCTCACGTATTGCGTGTTCAGTATGTACTGAACAATCGGAACTAGTCAATCGTCGGGGCGAAGGAATCCGCCCGGTTGGCCTCCTCTATCCCCACAGTCCCGGTCGGGGCCTGCAATCTACTTAAGAAGATCTTGTTCGGACCTTCTGGATAAATGTAACACCAAGTGGAGATATATCCTCCACTTGTTTTTGTGGCGTACGAGACACCCACACGACACACCGATGGGTGACTCGGCACGAGCCGTGACGAGGGGCACACTGGGCCTCGGCGGAAATTTCGCCGTAGGTCTGCAGGAGAGTGGGGTAAGAGCATGTATCGCGTATTCGAAGCACTCGACGAGCTGGTCGCCATTGTCGAGGAAGCGCGCGGCATCCCGCCGACCCGCAGCTGCATCGTCCCGCGCGGCGATGTGCTCGAACTGCTCGACGATGTGCGCGATGCGCTGCCCGGCGAACTCGACGACGCCCAGGATGTGCTCGACCATCGCGACAAGATCGTCTCCGATGCCCGTTCCGCCGCCGAGACGACGGTGACGACCGCGAACGAACAGGCCGAGCAGACCATCGGATCGGCCCGCGAGGAGGCCGACCGGATCCTCGCCGACGCCAAGGCGCACGCCGACCGGATGGTGGCCGAGGCCAGTGCGCACGCCGATCATCTCGTCAACACCGCCCAGGCCGAGGCCGACCGCGTCGTTGCCGACGGCAATGCCGAATTCGAGGCCGTCACCGGCCGGGCGCGCGTGGAATCCGAGCGGATGATCGAGGCGGGCAAGGCCTCCTATGGCCGCTCGGTCGCCGAGGGTGAGGCCGAGCGCGATCGCCTGGTCACGCAGACCGAGGTGGTGCGTGCCGCGCACGCCGAATCGGCCCGGCTCATCGACGGGGCGCATGAAGAGGTCGATCGGATGCGCGACGAGTGCGACCACTATGTCGACAGCAGGCTCGCCGACTTCGAAGAGAACCTCAACGCCACCCTGCGGATCGTCCGCGGCGGGCGTCACCAACTGCGTTCCGGTGCGGGCGCTCCGGATTACGCGGCCGACTATCGCCGCTGATATCCCGCGCCGATTCGGCATGTTTCAGACGGTTTGGGCGTACACCGTGCTCTCGCGTATTGTTGAGTGGTTGCCCATTTCCCCTCGAATGTGAAGTGAGTTCGTGATGTCCGCCGGTTCCGGTTCCGCATCGCGTCCTCGTACGGCCTCGCGCCGCACGCCGGACGCGGGTCTCGTGCTGGATGTCATCAGCCTGGGCCGTCGCCCCGGCACGATGAAAGAGCTGCATCGTGTGGTCACCACCGACGAGCGGATCGGGCTGGATCTGATCGCCATTCCGGCGGGCGCCGAGGTGGATCTCGATCTGCGGTTGCAGGCGGTATCCGAGGGTGTGCTCGTCACCGGGACGGCCACCGCGCCGACGGCGGGGGAGTGTTCGCGCTGCCTCGAACCGTTCACCGGCACGGTGGACATTCACCTCACGGAACTGTTCGCCTATCCGGACAGCACCACCGAGCAGACCACCGAGGACGACGAGATCTACCGCATAGTGGACGACAAGATCGACCTGGAACCGGTGATCACGGACCAGATCGGCCTGGAACTGCCGCTGCAGCCGCTGTGTACTCCGGACTGCGCGGGTCTGTGTCCGGAATGCGGTGTCCGGATGGCGATTGCGGGTTCGGACCACCGGCATGAGATACTTGACCCTCGCTGGGCCGGGTTGGCGAGGTTCGCCACCGAGTCGCCCGGCAATGGCAGCCCCGATGCGGGTGCCGACCCAGACGTTTAGACCAGACCAGTAAGACCGTGCTGCCTAACTGGCGAGCAATAGGACAAGAGGAGAAGTAGTCGTGGCCGTTCCCAAGCGCCGGATGTCCCGTTCCAACACCAGGTCGCGGCGCAGCCAGTGGAAGGCCACCGCGCCGACCCTGATCACGTGCCCGAACCGCGCCTGCGGCGAGAAGACCCTGCCGCATATCGCGTGCCCCTCCTGCGGCACCTACAAGGGCCGCCAGGTTACCGCTGCTGTCTGATCGTTCGACCTGTCGTATCGACGTGACCGCCAGCAAGGACGAACCCGGCCCGTCCGGTGAACATGCGAGCCTACTCGCGGCGCTCGGCGTCGACGTGTCGGCCGATCTGCTGCGGCTGGCGCTGACGCACCGGTCGTACGCATACGAGAACGGCGGGCTGCCGACCAACGAGCGTCTGGAATTCCTCGGCGACTCGGTCCTCGGCCTGAGCATTACCGAGCGGCTGTACCACGAGCACCCGGACAAGTCCGAGGGCGAACTGGCCAAGCTGCGGGCGAGCGTGGTGAATATGCACGCGCTCGCCGAGGTGGCGCGCGGGCTCGGTGAAGGCGGGCTCGGCGTGCACCTGCTGCTCGGTAAGGGCGAAGAGCTCACCGGCGGCCGGGACAAGCCGAGCATTCTCGCCGATGGCATGGAGTCACTGCTCGGCGCGGTGCATCTCGAGCACGGTATCGATGTCGCGCGTGAGGTGGTGTTGCGGCTGTTCGCCGACCTGCTCGAGCGCGGCCCGAGAATGGGCGCGGGGCTCGACTGGAAGACAAGTCTGCAGGAGCTCACCGCCGAGCGCGGTCTCGGTGTGCCCAGCTACGAGATCACCTCGACAGGTCCCGACCACGACAAGGAATTCACCGCGACCACCGTGATCGGCGGTCGTCCGTACGGTCAGGGCGTCGGCCGCTCCAAGAAGGAAGCCGAGCAGAAGGCCGCGGGCGCCGCCTATCAGTCGCTGACCGACGAAGTCTGACGTGCCGGAACTGCCCGAGGTCGAGGTCGTTCGGCGCGGACTCGCCGAACATGTCGTCGGGCGGGTCATCGAATCTGTCACGGTGACCCACCCCAGGTCGGTGCGCCGCCATCTGGAAGGCGCCGACGATCTGACGGCTCGGATGAAGGGTCTGCGGGTCGCGGCTGCCGAACGTCGCGGCAAGTACTTGTGGCTCACCTTCGATGAACCCGATACCTCGTTGGTGGTCCATCTCGGAATGAGCGGGCAGATGCTGGTGCAACCTGCCGATGCCCCCGTGGAGAAGCACGCACATATCCTGGCGACCCTCGACGATGGCAGCCAGCTGCGCTTCGTCGACCAGCGCACCTTCGGCGGGTGGGCGCTCGCGCCGTTGGTCGAGGTGGACGGCACCCCGGTGCCCGAGCCCGTCGCACATATCGCGCGGGATCCGCTCGATCCGCGCTATGACCCCGAAGTCGTGGTGGCCGCGCTGCGCGCCAAACAGACCGAGATCAAGCGTGTTCTGCTCGATCAGACGGTGATCTCCGGGGTCGGCAATATCTACGCCGACGAATCGCTGTGGCGGGCGAAAATCCATGGCAGTCGGCTGGCGTCCGGCTTGATCAGACCCGCCGTGCGCACCCTGCTCGCCGAGGTCGGCGCCGTGATGGGGGAGGCGCTTGCCGCCGGTGGCACCTCCTTCGACGCGCTATATGTCAATGTCAACGGCCAATCGGGTTACTTCGAACGCGCGCTCGCGGTCTACGGCCGCGAAGACGAACCCTGTCGTCGCTGCGGTGCGCCCATCCTGCGCGAGAAGTTCATGAATCGTTCTTCCTACTCCTGCCCGCGCTGCCAGCCGAAGGCCCGCCGCCGGTCGCATTAGCGAGCTACCGTTCTTCTAGGCGTTCGGAAACCAGACCGGCCGTGGAGGAAGGACATATGCGCAAACTCACCTACTACGTCGCCTCGACAATCGATGGGTTCATCGCCACCGAGGAGGGGTCGGTCGACTTCTTTCCGGTCGGTGGCGATCACGGCCCGGCGATCACCGCGCAGTACCCCGAGACCCTGCCGACGAAGGTGCGAGAGGCCCTCGGCATCGATAAGCGCAACCGTTACTTCGACACCGTGCTGATGGGTCGCAAGACCCACGACTTCGGTGTTCGCACCGGAACCTCGAGCCCGTATGCGCATCTGCGGCAGTTCGTAGTATCGACGACGTTGCCGGAGAGCCCGGATCCTTCGGTCGAGCTGATCTCGGCCGATCCGCTGGCGAAAGTGCAAGAGCTGAAGCGGGAAAACGGACTCGGGATCTGGCTGTGCGGCGGCGGGGAACTGGCGCAGGTGTTGCTGCCGGAGATCGATCAGATCTTCCTGAAGCTGTATCCGGTCGTACTCGGCCGTGGCCGTTCACTGTTCGGTTCCGGGTCGCGACTGCCGGATGCGGCCAGGTTCCGGGTGATCACCAGCCGGGTATTCGAGGACGGGGTGGCCTTCATCAAGTACAGCAGGATTCGATAGTCGCTGTGGTGCAAGATGATTCGGTCGCCGTACCGGATTCGGGCAATGGTCCGGGTCCGGTGGAGGCGCTGCGCGAGATCGGTTTCTGGCTCGAACGTGGACGGGCGCAATCACATCGGGTGAAGGCCTACCGGCGAGCCGCCGATATCGTGGCGGGGATGCCGGAGGACGAGCTCGCGACCCATCGTGCGGCGCGCAGCTGGCGCGAGCTCGCGGGCATCGGACCGAAGACCGCCGCCGTCATCGAACAGGCGTATTCCGGTGCGGTACCAGCATATTTGAGCGAATTGCGCCAGGCCGCGCAGCCGATCGGCACACCCGGTAAGCCGCTGCGGGCTCGGTTGCGCGGTGATCTGCATACGCATTCCGATTGGTCCGATGGCGGCAGTCCGATCGCGGAGATGATGGGTGTCGCCGCCGCGCTCGGTCACGAATACTGCGCACTGACCGATCATTCGCCGCGGCTGACCGTCGCGAACGGACTTTCCGCCGACCGACTACGGCGGCAGCTGGATGTGGTCGCGGAGCTCAACGAGCGGATGGCGCCGTTTCGAATCCTCACCGGGATCGAGGTGGACATCCTCGATGACGGGACCCTGGATCAGCAGGCAGATCTGCTCGCCGAGCTGGATATCGTCGTCGCGAGCGTACATTCGCATCTGCGCGCCGAGAGCGAGACCATGACCAAGCGGATGGTGTACGCGGTCGCGAATCCGAATGTGGATGTGCTCGGGCATTGCACCGGCCGATTGATCACCGGCGAGCGGGGTACTCGGCCGGAGTCGACTTTCGATGCCGAGCTGGTCTTCGAGGCGTGCCGGAGTTACGGCACGGCCGTGGAGATCAACAGCCGTCCCGAACGTCTCGACCCGCCGTCTCGGCTGCTGCGGCTGGCCGATGAGATGGGGTGTTACTTCTCGATCGACACCGATGCGCATGCCCCGGGCCAATTGGATTGGCAGGGCTACGGCTGTGAGCGCGCCGTCGCGAATGGTGTTGCGGCGGAGCGGGTTATCAATACCTGGCCGGTGGACAAGCTGCTGGCATGGACGGAGTCGGCGACCGCGGACGTGGTTTGATCGCGGTGACCGTCGGAGTGGGCAGATCGACCTCGACCGGCGCATCGCAGTAACTCACACCTGATCGCGCGGCCGGGTTGGCCGCCGGGTTAACTGTTGCCGAACAATCGTGCGGGATTCGGGATCACCATGATGTTCACACCTGCTTGACCTAATGCTGGACCAACTGGTGGTGCTGGGTTCGCTTTACCTGCAGGAATTTGTAATTTAACTACTTTTTCT
>NZ_JBEXLC010000053.1:0-54470 GCF_040609795.1 Nocardia sp. NPDC004604 | reverse complement strand
GTACTGAAGAAGCAGCAAAAGAAGAGCAATCAAGTACTGAAGAAGCAGCAAAAGAAGAGCAATCAAATACTGAAGAAGTAACAAAAGAAGAGCAGATCGCGGTCACCACCCTGCGCGAGGCCGGGCACGAGGTGCAGGTCAGCGACCTGTATGCGATGCGATGGAAGCCGTCGGTCGACGCCGACGACTTCGGCGCGACGAGCGGCCCGCTGCGAGTCGTCGAAGACTCCGGTCACGCGTACGACACCGCGACGCTCACCGCCGATATCGCGGCCGAGCAGGAAAAACTGCGCTGGGCCGATACGGTGATCCTGCAATTCCCGCTGTGGTGGTACTCGATGCCCGCGATCCTCAAGGGCTGGGTCGACCGGGTCTTCACCTTCAACTTCGCCTACGGCGTCGGCGAACACAGCGACACCCGCTACGGCGACCGCTACGGCGAGGGCACCCTCGCGGGCAAGCGGGCCATGCTGTCGGTGACGATCGGTGGCCGTGAACCGCATTACACCGACCGCGGAATCAACGGCCCCATCGACGATCTGCTCTTCCCGATCCAGCACGGCATCCTCTACTACCCCGGTATGGACGTGCTGCCGCCGTTCGTGACATACGGCGCGGATCGGGTATCGCCAGCGGACTTCACCGATGCAGCCAAGGCATGGGAGCAGCGGTTGCTATCGATCGAACAGACCGATCCGATCGCCTTCCGCACCCAGAACGGCGGCGATTACGAACTGCCCGCCCTGCGCCTGCGCGAGGGTCTGGAAGCCAAGGGCCGCACGGGTTTCGGACTGCACGTGCGCGCTTGATCCGCGAATCGCATGGCATGCCGATCGGCGGATCACCGGGCACCCTGCGCCGCTGCCGGTGCGGTCACCGCGGATGGGCCGGCACCGCCGCGGCGACATCGGTACCCAATGCCGCAGGTGTCGACGGCCGGCGCTGGGCTGCCCCCGGCGCCCGCTGTGGCGACTTCGATATCGAACGACGCATCGGCCGCAACGGCGACCGTGATCGTGCACCCTGCCTCCTTGCCGTCCCGCTACGGATGTCTCCGTCGCACCCGGTGCGGGTGGTATTGCGCCCGGGCCGATGCACACGCCGACCGGTCGGGCTCGTTGGCGAGTCAGCGGGCGAACAGCCCGACGAGGGTGCCGCTGGCGATGACGTGGTCGGTGATATCCGATCGGACCACATCGGCACTGGTTTCCTCGGTGAACTCGAGCGCTTGGTCGAGTGCATAGAGGCGGAAGAAGTACCGGTGCGGGCTATCGCCCTGCGGCGGTCGCGGACCGCTCCAGCCGATTTCGCCGAAGTCATTGCGACCGGCGACGGCCCGGGGCGGTGCCGCTTCCGCACCGACTCCGGTCGTAGTCGGTGCGATCCCGGTCAGGACCCAATGTGTGAACACGCCACCCGGCGCGTCCTGGTCCTCGCACAGCAGGACCAACTCCGCGGCATCGTCGGGGATGCCGTGCCACTCCAGCGGCGGGGATACATTTCCGCCGTCGTATGAGTAGCGCTCGGGAATTGTCGTGTGGTCGCTGAATGCGGTACTGCGCAGCTCGGCCCGCACCGGGGTCCGTTGCACGTGGCTACCAGGATTCGGCATCGTCTTCCTCCCGTCGATTGTGCTTGCGTTGCCCGCGGGGAATCGGAGCGCGGCGGTCGCGCTCGCCGAGCAGGGGCATTGTGCGAGTTACCACTGAGCGACCTGCTAAACCGCCGCGCTGGGCGATCGATCATCGGGCAGGTCAGAGCAGCGCCAGCTCATCGGCCGTGTCGCGAATCTGATCCTCGGTGTGGCATGCGGTGACGAAGAACCGCAGGCGCGCGAGGTTGTCCGGGACGGCGGGGCACAGGATCGGATTGACGTTGATACCGCGCTGCAGCAGTGCATTGGACAGTTCCAGCGCCTTCAGCGAGTCGCCGACTATGCACGGGACGATGGGGGTGTCCCGGCTGTCGTCGATAGCGATGCCGAAGTCGCGGGCCAGGCGCAGGAACAGCGGTGCGTTGCGCTCCAGTCGACCCCCGAGGGGTTCAGAAGTACCCCTCCGGCGGCACGTCGTCCCAGGTCATGGCCGCGAAAGTCCGGCGAGGCGGTGCGGTGCCAGCAGGGCTTTCACGGTATCGGCCGAAAGCAGGCCGAGTTCGATGGCGATCTCCTCGACGGGACGGCCGGTATGCAATGCCTGCTTGGCGATTCGGGCGCTGGCGGCGTATCCGATGTGTGGGGTGAGGGCGGTGACAATGCCGATCGAGCGCCGGACGCCCTGTTCCAGATGTTCGCGGTGCGGGGTTATGCCCGCGATGCATCTGGTCGCGAGGGTGTCGATGGCGGCGGTCAGATGTGCGGTGGTGCGCAGCATGCTGTAGGCGATGATCGGCTCGAAGGCGTTGAGCTGGAGCTGTCCCGCCTCGGCGGCCATGGTGACGGTCATATCGTTGCCGATGGCCGCGAACGCGACCTGGTTGACGACCTCCGGGATGACCGGATTGACCTTGCCGGGCATGATCGATGACCCGGCCTGGACCGGGGGAAGGCTTATCTCACCGAGGCCGGTCGTCGGCCCCGAGGACATGAGCCGCAGGTCATTGCAGATCTTGGACAGTTTGACGGCGACGCGTTTGACGATCCCGGAGACCTGCACGAAGGCGCCGCAATCCTGGGTGGCCTCGATGAGGTCGGCGGCCGATATCACCGGAATACCGGTGAGTTCACTGAGATGGGTGCAGGCCAGCGCCGGATAGTCGGGGTGGCCGTTGATCCCGGTGCCGATCGCGGTGCCACCGAGGTTGCATTCGCGCAGCAGCGCGGTGCCCTCGCCGAGGCGGGCGCAGTCCTCGCGCACCATGATGGCGAAGGTGCCGAACTCCTGCCCGAGCGTCATGGGTACCGCGTCCTGCAGCTGGGTGCGGCCCATCTTGATGACATCGGCGAATTCGATTGCCTTGCGGTCGAATTCGGTTGCCAACCGGCCCAATGCGGCGACCAGGTCGTGGATGTGGTGCACGACGGCGAGTTTCACCGCGGTCGGATAGACGTCATTGGTGGACTGGCCGAGATTCACGTGATCGAGCGGGTCGAGTTCGGTGTAGGTGCCACGGTCGTGGCCGAGTAGTTCCAGTGCACGGTTGGCGATGACCTCGTTGGCATTCATATTCGTCGAGGTCCCGGCCCCACCCTGGACGGGATCGATGGGGAATTGGTCGTGCAGTGCGCCGCCGCGGATCTCGTCGCAGGCGCTATCGATCGCGTCGGCCCGGCGCGTATCGAGCAGGTCGAGGTCCCGGTTGGCGCGGCAGGCGGCCTGTTTGACCGCGGCGAGCGCGGTGATCAGGGCCGGATAGTTGCCGATGCGGTCGCCCGTGATGGCGAAATTGTCCAGCGCGCGGGCGGTGTGGACGCCCCAGTAGACTTCGCGCGGTACCGCTCGGGTGCCGAGGGAATCGCGTTCGGTGCGCGTGCTTTCGATCATCGATAGCTCCTGTTCAGTTGTGCGTCGGATTCGGGATCGACTGTGTCGCATGATGATTCGATAGTTCGCCGAGCAGATTGGCAGTCATCCACCGGCGCAGCCCGCTGCCGGACAAACCGAGGTCGACCAGATACGCCAGCTTCGCGAGCGCGGCCTCCCTGGTCATATCGCCACCACCGATGGCACCGGCGGCGCGCAGGGCCCGGCCGGGCTGATAGCGGTCGAGATCCACTGTGCCGCTGTCACAGTGGGTGATGACGACCACGGGAGTCTCGCGTGTGGTTGCTGCCCGGATGACCGCCGCTGTGGCGTCACCGTGCAGTGGCAGCGTGCCGGAGCCGTAGCATTCGAGGACGAGTCCGCCGCGATAGTGGCGCAGTGCCGCGTCGAGCAGGTCCGGATCCATTCCGGGGAATACGGCGAACAATCCGACCGGTGGGCTGTCCGCGCGCGGCCGCCGCTCGGGCAGCCGGGGCGGGGTCGGCGGCGGTGTGAATTCCCGGACCGTGGTGAATCCGTCGTAGTGGTCGCAGGCGCGTTTGCTGGCCCGCACGGCGGGATGCAGCGATGTGCCGAATGCGATGCACGTTCCCGGAACTGGTTGGGCAGCAATGTGGTTCAGTGCCAGTGACAGGTTGCTCCCGGCATCGCTACCGGGCCGACCCAGCGGGATCTGGGCGCCGGTGAGCACGACCGGCACATTCAGATCGTGCAGTTCGAATGCCATCCGCGCGCCCACATAGGCCATCGTGTCGGTGCCGTGCACGACGATGACCCCGTCGGGGCGCCGGTGCGCAGTACCGGAGCGCACCTGTTCGGCGATTCGGCGCGCGGTGCCGGCGCCCGCATCGGCGCTGTCGATGACCTGCTCGAGCTCGGTGTACTCGAATCGCACCGCGATGCCGCTGGCGCGCTCGAATTGTGTGACGACATCGGCGATCTCGCTGCCGAGGCCGCGGCGGGGTCGCAGACCAGCACCGTGATCGACCATCCCGAACGTGCCACCGGTGTAGAGGATGTCGACAGTGACCGGCGAAAGAAGTTGCGGCGCAGTCGCAACCGGTAGCTCGCGAGCGCTCACCCGTGCACCGATCCGTCCGCGGCGGTGCCGGGCCGCTCGATGGGGGCGAGGACATCCGGATCGAGCCGTCCGCGAACCCGGAACCAGCCAGCGACCATGGCGGCGACGACGAGCAGGAACGCCGCCAGGGTGATGCGGCCGATCTCGTCGTCGAAGAACATCAGCACGATCACTGCGAGTAGGAAGCCGAGCGTGAGAATGTTGAGCACCGGCGCGAACGGCAGCCGGAAGGCGGGCCGGTCGTAGTGTCCCTGCTGGGCTCTGCGCACGAAGATCCAGTGGCAGATCATGATCGAGGCCCAGGTGCCGACAATGCCGAGTCCGGCCAGATTCAGCACGATCTCGAAGGCCTTGTGCGGCATGGCCAGATTGAGCACCACCCCGGCAATGCCGACCACGCTGGTGATCAGGATCCCACCGTACGGTGCGCCGCTGCGATTCAGCCGCTGCGCGAAGCGCGGCGCCGCGCCCGCCACCGCCATCGAACGCAGGGTGCGGCCGGTCGCGTAGAGCCCCGCGTTCAGGCTCGACATCGCGGCGGTGAGCACCACCAGATTCATGACATCGCCCGCGTGCGGGATGCCGACCGAGCTCATCACCGTGACGAACGGACTTTCACTGGGGGAGTAGGCAGTCCACGGCAGCAGCAGCGTGAACAGGATGACCGACCCGGCGTAGAACAGGATGATCCGCCACATGATGGAGTTCACCGCGCGCGGCACCACGGCCCGCGGATTATCGGATTCGCCCGCCGCGACACCGATCATCTCGGTACCACCGAATGCGAACACCACCCCGAGGGCGATGGTGAGCATGGGCGCCAGGCCGCGCGGGAACAGCCCGCCGTGGTCGGTGATCGTGGAGATGCCGGCGACGTTGTCGCCCACCGATGTTCCGGTGACGATGAACCCGATGGCCAACGCCATGAATACGACGATGGTCCCGACCTTGACCAGCGCGAACCAGAATTCCAGTTCGCCGAACAGCCGGACCGACACCACATTGAGCCCGACGACGACCATGAGCGCGATCAGCGCGAGCACCCACTGCGGCACGGGTACGAAGAATGACCAGAAGTGCGCGTACAGCGCGACCGCCGTGATATCGGCGACGAGCGTCGTCGACCAGTTCAGGAAGTACAGCCAACCCACCGAATACGCGCCGCGTTCACCGAGGAATTCGCGGGCATAGGAGACGAACGCGCCGGACGACGGCCGGTACATCACCAGTTCGCCGAGCGCGCGGACCACCATGAACGTGAAGATCCCGCACACGATGTAGACGAGGGCGAGGGAGGGACCGGCGAGCGCCATTCGGCCGCTGGCGCCGAGGAACAACCCGGTGCCGATCGAACCGCCGATCGCGATCATCTGCATGTGGCGCTTGCGCAGCCGCTTCTGGTAGCCGAGGTCGCCGATATCGATGCGCGGTTCGGGCGCGGCGGCGGTGGCGGTCGACTGTTGTTCGTGGTCGTGCATCGAAACCTTCCATGGGCCGGATCCAGCCTCCGCGGATGGGCGGGCTCAGCGCTGTTCGGAACGCTCAGAAGTAAGGCTGTCAGGCTGTAAGACAGGTTGACTGTAATGGGGGTCACAGCGACTGTCAACGCCGGGTCCGTCGGTGGCCGTTACCCGCTGGAACGAGCATTTTGACGTCGTATCGCGGAAGTCTCCATACTGGTCGCGTGACGGTCGAAGAGGGGTACGTGCAGCGCATCGGCGCCACCGAGGCGGTCTTTCGTCGGCTGAAGAGTCTCATCCAGAGCGAGGACTACGCGGTGGGCGACCGCCTGCCCGCGGAGCTGGCGCTGGCCAAGCAGTTCGGCGTGAGCCGGCCGGTGGTCCGTGAGGCCCTGCATGCGTGCGCGATCCTCGGACTCACCGAAACCCATACCGGCCGAGGCACTTTCATCCTCTCCAAGAACGCCGATACCCAGCCGACCTTCGCGGGTGTCGGCGCCGATGACTTGATCGAGGCGCGGCGGCTCGTCGAGATACCGGCCGCCGGTTTCGCCGCCGAGCGGCGCACGCCGGACCAGCTGCGACTGCTGTTCGAGATCCTCGACAGGCTGGCGACGGCCACCGATGCGCACGACTGGGTGCGCTACGACGGCGAATTGCACACCGCCATCGCGGCGGCCAGCGGTAACGCCATGCTGACCGCCATGGTCGCCGACACCCGCCGCGCGCTGGACCTGCAATCGGAATTCCTCAATCTGACCCAGGACCGCCGCACCGATTCCGACCACGAGCACGACGCCATCGTCCGCGCCATCGAGGCCGGTTCGCCGGAGTCCGCACGCGCCGCAATGACCGATCACCTGGAGCGAGTGGCCGCGACGGTGGCCCGCATCGGCGCCTGAGCGCCAACGCTCAGCAAGCCAGCGCTCCGTCCGACCGAACCAGCTCGGTGAGATTGCTGCTCACCAAGCCCGCTGCACCGCTTTCGGAATTCACCGGACTTCGGCCATCGCCGCCAGCGCCGCGACGATAGCCGATGACAGTAGATTCCGGCCGCGGTGTCGGCATCTACATGCCCCGGCTGCCCGGTGTCAGGATCGAGTCAGCTCGCTGCGAATCTTCTCCACCGTGGCATCGAGCCGACGCTGGTGCGAGCCCTGCCAGTAGACCCGACCGCAGCCGCGGCACTGCCGAAACGTGTCGTAATGGCGTCGGGTGAGCGGTTCCAGCAGAGCTTCGACCTCGGCTTTGGCGACCGCGACGACGGCGCCACCGCAGCGCAGGCAGCGGGTGAACGGTGCAAGTTGCTCGCCGAGGTCGAGCCGCCGGATCACCTCGACGATCTGATCGACCGGCTGGTCCGAGCGGATGTACACGCCGTGAGTTACGTTGCGCCGCTTCAACAATCCGCGGTCGCGGGTGAGCAGGATCCGGTGCGCGGCCGCCGACAGTTCGGCGAGTGCGGCATCGTCGGCGTCCCAGGGACAGCGCACGTCCAGGCCCATCAGCCGCATCAGCTTGGCGAGGCCGCCGAGATTGACATCGGCGACGAAGCGCGGCTCGCGCAGCGGATGTGGGCGCACCCTGGTGACCCGGCCGATATCCAGGCTCTCGAACACCGGATAGGCGGTGATCCGATCGCCGTCGTGCGGACGCCGGTCGAAGGCCACTGGTTGCCCGTTGACCAGTACCAGGTCGACCTCGGTGTGCGGGATGCCAGCCGCCTCGATGACATCCTTCACGGTCTGGTGCGGACGAAACTGTCTGCGCTGCACCGTGTATCGCTCGCCGGGCCGTAGGAAGTCGTTCAGCTCGGCGTAGACCCGCATATCGACGCTCATTCGGTGAAGACCGCCATCGACGCCGTGAATCCGTGCAGCGCATTGCGGCCCGCGATGGGACCGATCTCGCCCGCGGCGAAGAAGCCGGCGAGCGGTATGCCGTCGAGCAGGTCCTCGATGGTCGCGGCATCGTGGTCGGCAACCCCGAACATCCGCCGACCGCGTCCGTTGCAGGTGAACAGCAATGCACCGGCCGGGCGGCCCGGCAGATCCGAACCCATGTGCACCAGGGCCGCCCGCAGATCCTCGTCGGCCCCGACCGCGTCGCGGACCTGGAACTGCACGGTGGTACCGACCTCGACGAGCTCACCGATTTCGATAGCGCCGCTGGACGGGTCGGCACCGAGGAGGCCACGGATCAGGAAATCGCCCTGTCCGGGCGTTGCCAGGTGTTCGTCGACCACGATTCCGATCTGCAGCCCGCGCGTCACCAGTTCCTGCTGGTCGGGCGGCAGCGCCTCGACCATTTCGCGCAACCGATCGAACGGCGGGCGGCCACCCAGTTCGGTGATCAGTGCGCCACGCGCGCCGGTGACGATATATGGGTACCCGATCGGTCGGCAGCCCTGCGACACGATGGGGACACTGTGCAGGCCGGGCAGTCGCACGCCGACGGCGCCGGAGGTCACCACGTCATGGTCGCAGAACAGCCTGCTGCCGCCGGGCCATTGCGCGCCGCTCACCAGCCCACCCATCACGATGGTGCCGGGCAGGTCCGCGTTCAAATGCTGCAGCAGTATGTCGGCGGGGAAGGAGAACGGGTCCGGCAGCAGCAGATGGAAATCGCGTGCGGCCTTGTCGAAGCGGTAGCCCGCGAGTAGCCCTCCGGCCGTCGTGCGGACGAAGTCGAGCTGGAAGGTCTCGGCGGCGGCGGGCAATCCGGATGCCAGCCATACCACCACCGCGGGCTCGTCCTCGATCTCGCGGCGACCCGCCACGATCGCCTGCGCCACACATCCGACGAGTGCGGGCACCCGCACCGCCTCGTGGACTCCGGCGAGTACGGCCGCGGCCTCGTCGGTGTGTGCGCGTGACGCCAGTAGCACAGCAATCGATGGCGACTCGCCCGCGATCTGGTCGCGTGCGATCGCTGCGGCCTCCACGCCCGCCTGCCGCGCTTGCGGCGCGGTGGAGAGTCCGACTCCGATCCGCACCCCTCCATCCTAGCGGCCGCGATAAGAGTGTAGGAGCTGTTGCCGCACAACAAATTTCGGTCAACGCGGAGTTCCGCCGCTACCGCATCGGAGTGGTGGTGGGTGTCGAGTGCGTGGTAGTGGAGGTGCCTTTGGTCCTATTGGGAATGCCGAGGTCGAGGTCACCGCCCGGCCGAGCTATACCGTTTCGGAACCATTGCGATCCCGGCCTGTCCGAACCGCACGGACACCACGAATCCGCAGGAGGGGTTAGTCCCGGTTGAACCGCGTCCGAACCGTCTCCATCCGCATACGCAGTTCCTCCGGGGTGATCAATCCACGATCCATCAGCGTGTGCGCCGTGACGACGACCGATCGGCTCCGTACCGGAAAGTCGTGGTAGATCGTCTCACCGAGCGCATCCTCGGCATGGCGGCGTTCCAGGTTGTCCAATGTGCCGCGCCAGGACAGGCATTCGCAGGTTGCCTGCATGCTCGACTCCCACGGGTCGGGCTTGCGGTCCAGCTCCGGCAGGGTGCGCTCGCTCCGGGACGCGGGGTCCAGCGTATCCAGCAGGACTTCGTAGGGACCATTGTTCATCGCTGCCCGTCCTTGCCCGTGGCGGCCTGGACCTGGTTCGGCGGCACCTGTGCGGTCCAGTCGACCTGGGGCAATGCCACGCCGATCATCGTGTCCCTGGTGACGATGGCCGCGAGTTGTTCCTCGGTCCAGCCCTCGGTGCCCACGGGGCGCATCGGCATCACCATGAAGCGGGACTTCTGGTTCGAGTCGTGCACGCGGACCTCGACGTCGGGCGGGAAGTGCAGGCCGAATTCGGCGAGCACCTCCCGGGGCCAACGCACCAGGCGCCGACGGTAGTTGGGGGTGCGATACCAGTCCGGAGACATCCCGAGAACCGGCCGCGGATAGCACGAACACAGCGTGCACACGATCACATTGTGCACTTTGGGCGTGTTCTCCAGCACGTAGAAATAGGTGTAGTCGCTCGGCGTTCCGGAGCCGGTCGGGTCACGCCAGTCGATGCCGACTTCCTTGCAGGTCTCGGTCCCGTCGGCGAGCAGGCGCGCCTTGAAATCCGGGTCCGTCCACGCCTTCGCGACCAGTTTCGAACCGCCGTGCGGACCGACCGATTCGGCCCATTCCGAGAACCGTCGGTGGTCTTCCTGTGAGAACAGGCCTTTCTCGATGGCGAGTTCGCGAACCGCGGTCTCCAGGACCTCGAACTCGCTGATCTCGCCGCTCGTCTGGATCGGTGCGTGCGCCCCGTGATCGTGGGTTCGACTCACTTGCCATCCTCCTCCGCTGGTTCGAGCCAGTGCTCGGACACCTCCGTCTCCAGGGTGTCGACGTCGAAGCCGGTGTATTTGGGCCACAGGTCCATCTGGCGGAACCGCACCACATAGAACGGTTCGAAGCGGCCGTTATCGCGTCCCCATGCCTCGTCCTCGGGAATCACCCACTCGGGCCGGTTCTCGACGACGACACCCGTTCGCCCGCGGGTGTAGGCCTGGGTGCGGGTGTGGAACATCGATGTCGCGTCGCGCACCCGCACGCGATCGCCGATCTGGTATTTCCTTGTCATGTCCGCGCCTCCAGCCGTGCGCGTACCTCGTCCAATTTCGCCGACAGTTCGTCCGGGGTGATCAAACCCTTGTTGATCAGGCACTTCGCGGCGACAGTCGCCCAGCGCGCGTAGTAGGGCAGACCGAAGTACAGCGTCGCGCCGAGGTCGTTCTCGGCGCGGCGGCGTTCCTCGGAATTCCACACACCACGCCAGCCGAGGCATTCACACGTGACGTAGGTGTTCATCTCCCAGGGTTCTTCGACTTTTTCCTGGTATTCGATCGGTACATCCGGCTGTCCGCCGACGTCGTGCAGGACGTGTCGCAGCGCGGCGAACAGTTCATTCGAAATCTCGTACGGCGAGTCCAGCGGAGTGCGGAACACTGGAGCGATATCTGCAACGCGACTTTGCATTTCGTCGAATCGGTTCGGTGAACTCATGAGGTCTCCGTAGTGACGGATCCGGCTTCCCCGACAGGGTGATTGCATACGGCGCACACCCGGCTATCGAGCAACGATGCCCGAGTGCCGGAACGAACCCTTTCACTCGCCGAGACGGGCGTGTGAACGAGCGCCATGGAACTCCAATAGGGCGACTGGTTCGACGATCTGGCACAACCAAACTGGCGGCAGGAGCTGTGACCCCTGTCACAATTACATGATCTTCTTTGAGAGCGTACACGCCGAGATCGGGTTGCTGAAGACGCCGCTCTGGGCTGCGACCACCCGGGTCACCACCGCCGCGGGAGGTGGTGACCCGGGTCGCTCAGGCGGCCGCGATCATGCGGTGAGCGCGGGGTAATCGGTGTAGCCGCGCTCGTCGCCGCCGTAGAAGGTGGCTTGATCGGGGGTGTTGAACGGGCCCCCGGCCGCCAGCCGGGCGGGCAGGTCGGGGTTGGCCAGGAATAGCGCGCCGAACGAGAGCATGTCGGCGGTCCCGTCCTCGATCAAGGACAGTTCGGCGGGGCCGGTCGCGGCGCCGGGTGTGTCGGGGTTGAGGACGAATGTGCCGGTGAAACGCTTGCGCAAATCCAGGGTGAGGTCCCGATCGGCCTTGGGGCCCATTTCCGCTACGTGCAGGTAGGCCAGGCCGAGGGGTTCGGTCGCCTCGACCAGCGCTCGGTAGGTGTCGCGGTAGCCGTCCTCGACGATGTCGTTGAACACGTTGGCCGGGGAGATGCGCAAGCCGACCATGCCAACCCCTTGTGCATGACCGAATCGTCGGGTAGTCCGGATACCAGGAGGTGTTCGATGCAGTCGTTTGCATCCGATCCCTTGACACGGACAGACGAGGTCATAGTGCCGTCGGATTCCATTCGGCTGGCGGGGATACTGGCCGTCCCGCAGAACGTCACAGGTCTGGTCGCCTTCGCGCACGGCAGTGGTAGCGGTCGGCGCAGTCCGAGAAATCGGTTGGTCGCCGATGTTCTGAATCGTGCGGGACTCGCGACGATGCTGGTCGACCTGCTGACCGCGGACGAAGAGGGAGATCGTGCCTGCGTTTTCGATATCGAGATGCTGGCCCATCGGCTCGTCGAGGTGACCCGTTGGTTGCGCACGCGGTCGGAGCTGAGCGAGCTTCCCACCGGGTATTTCGGCGCGAGCACCGGAGCTGGTGCGGCGCTGTGGGCAGCCACCGAACCCGGCATCGAGATTGCCGCCGTTGTCTCTCGTGGCGGCCGCCCCGACCTGGCCGGTCCGCGGTTGGCGCTGGTGCGCGTGCCGACGCTGCTCATCGTCGGTGGTAACGACCGGCGAGTGCTGGAGCTCAATCATGAGGCCCGGCTGCGGATGCCGTGTCCGAGCGAGATCGACGTCGTACCGCACGCGACGCACCTGTTCGAGGAGCCCGGCGCGCTCGAGCAGGTCGCGGATCTGGCCCTCGACTGGTTCCGCCGCCATCTCAGCGTTGCGAGTGCCTGAACACCTGGTCCACCGCGGTGGCTTTCGTCCTCGACTGCGGCTCTCTGTCCTGCGGCTGCACCCGCGTCACGCGGGCGTATCCCGCGGTGTGTTCGAGTCCGGAAGGTGAACGAGGATCAGGCCGACGGCGGCGATCAGGAAGTTCTGCAGCGCCGCCGATGATGCGTTCACCTGCTTGTTGGCCCACATCCGGAACCATTCGCCCGCGATCGTGAGGAACCCGCCCGCGAACAGCAGCATTGCCATGGTCCAGCCCAGGCTCGACAGTTTCACCGCCGTGTCGAGACCCGCTCGAAGTCGGCGCGGCCGTCCGGTCAGTACTCGGCCCCATACCGCTGCGGCCGCCAGCAGTACGAAGGCGATCAGAAATTCCCAGATGACGATCAGGATGTAGGCGATGAGGGCGACGCTGCTATTCGTGATCGCTCGCCAATCGGTTCCGGCATTGTGGATCGTCGATTTCATCGACAGCACAGCGGCGACCGCGTTTCGGTTGGTATCGGTGTCCACGCAGTTGGTGAATGCGACGAACAGGTAGTAGAACCCCGTGATCGTCGCCAACGCCGCCAACGCCATCCGACGGCTGCCCACAACGTCGAGAATCCTTGTGCCGCTGGGTTCCATATGACCTTCCTCGGATCGACTGGACTCCATGTTCGACCATCCGAACCACTCGAACGGGGCGAGGAGACTTCATGGTTGGGAAGGACGCAGGCGGCCCAGGGCTCGGTGACGGCACCGAATCTGATCTCACTCGGCGTGCCGAAGCGGCGATCTGCGCAAACAGGTGAACGCTGGTGGTCGGGAACGCGGAAGCCGACAGTGCTGGCGATGTACCGGAGGAAGCCGGGCAGACGTGCAGTCGGTTGACGCGTCCGTTGCGAATGACAGAGGAGAGTCCGGAGAGTCCTTACCGAGTAAAGGGTGTTCGGCATGGCCACAGTGGGGATATCAGCGGAGCGGACGGTGGTACGCGGGGTCGTGCTGGCGGACGGGGTACCGGAGATCGTGTCGTCTGCGGCACGCCCGCATGAAGATGAGGTCGGCGCTGCGATCACTGGCGTACTTGACGGTTTCGCGGAAGTTCTGGGTGACAGTGCCCGGGTCGAGGACATAGCCATCGTGTACCGGTCGGTGGTCGAGCGGCGGTTGATCGTGTCGCAGCTGGCGGGCGGACGATGGGCGTCATCGTCACTGGTCTCGGAGCGGTCGGCGCTGGCCGTGCTGACCCGAGAAGAGCCGGGACTCGACGAATTCGGCACCGTGCTCGTATTGGAGATGGCGGACGGTCACACGTCATTCGTGCTGCTCGGACCGGATCGGGAGGCGGTATCGGCAGCCGGCTCATGGGCTTATGGCACTGTCGACGCCGATACCGCGGGGCAGACGATCGGCCGGATCTTGCCGATGCTGGATTCGGTCGACATGCGACCGGACGCGGTCGCCGTCTGCGGTTCGAGTGCGGCGGATCCCGATATCGCGACCATGCTGGTACTCGGATTCGAGGCGCCGGTGATCCTGGTTGCGGATCCCGCCGATGCCGCGGCGCGCGGTGCGGCACTGATCGCCGCCCAGCGGCTTCGAGATCTACCGGAGGTGGTGTCGGCCGATGGCGGCCGGACCCGGCGACTGCTCCTGGGTGCTGCCGCCGTCGCCACCGTGCTGGGTGCGTCCGGAATTGCGGTGGCACAGATCCGCGACGACCATCCGTCGGAGGTTGTCAATCGGACCACGGAATCGCTGCCGCCGGGCAGGTCCGTATCCGTCGCACCAGCCGCGCCGATCACGGTCGAGCCCGCGCCGACCACAGCCTCGTCCGAACCCATCACCATCGAACCGACGTCGGCCGCGAGCTGGTCGACCACCATGACCCCGACACCGGTACACCGCCCGCCCAGCACCGCCTCCGCCCCCACATCCGAAACCACGGACCCGCCCGAACCAACCACCGCCACGACCTCCGAGTCGTCGACACCGACCTCGACCACCGCCGAGTCGTCGAACGGCGACTGGCTCTTTCCCGGTGAATCCCCGCCACCACCGTTGAACGCGGATCCCGCGGTCATCCGCGCTTGGTGGGATAACCACTGGCGGTTGCAGCAACGCTGGCTCGGCGGCGGCTAACCTCCTCTGTCCGGTCCGCAGGACCCTCGAAAGTCGCCGTTGAATTCTGGATTCGGGCGAATGGGCGTCGTGAGCACAGGGTGATCGAATTTGAACGGCGGGCGCCGGATCGCTGATCACCTGTGCCGCAACAGAACCCTCCGCATCTGCCCTCGGTCGATATCACTTCGGCTTGTGCTTCGAAATTGGCTGTGCCGCTGTGCTTCCCGAAGTCGATGCGATGGAAAACGTTACCCGTCGCCAAAATTGGTTGAGGTCACCGGGGCGTTGCCGGACGGGCAGCTCACGGATCCGAGGCTCGTCGGATAAGCGCGGCGCGGGACGAGCCGCTAATTGCTTGTCGAGTGCGAGACCACCGACAGTTTCTGCACTTTTGCAGATGGTACCTGCGCATTTCCCTATTGCCCCACACACAAATTGGCACCAATACTGACCAACCGAGCTTGTGCGGTGCGTCACATGCGCACGCGCAGTGTGTGGAAAGAAGAGGGATAACTGGATGACGTCCACCATCGAAGAAGCCAGCTCCGAAAAGGGCCTTGCGCGGGTCGCGCAGTCGCTCGCCGGGTGGACGGAGAAGTGGTTTCCGGACGCCTATGTGGTCGCGCTCGCAGGCGTATTCATTGTGGCCGCCGCTGCACTGGCCAACGGCTCGTCGCCACAAACGGTGGTAAACGCGTTCGGTGATGGCTTCTGGGATCTGACAGCTTTCACTCTTCAGATGGCCATGGTGGTGCTCACCGGATATGTCGTCGCGACATCCCCGCCTGTCGCCCGGCTGATCGACCGGCTGGCCACCGTGCCGCAAACCGCTAGCAGCGCAGTCGGTCTCGTTGCGTTCCTTGCCATGTCGGTATCGTTTCTGAACTGGGGACTCAGTTTGGTTTTCGGCGGTCTGCTGGCCCGGGCGATCGCCCGTCGGACCGATCTGCGCGTGGACTATCGCGCGCTCGGCGCGGCGGCGTTCATGGGGTTGGGCGCGGTGTGGGCGTTGGGAATATCCTCCTCGGCCGCGCAACTACAGGCCACCGCCGGCTCGCTGCCTCCGGCACTACTGAAGATCACCGGTGTCCTCGACTTCGGCCGCACGATCTTCACGTGGCAGTCCCTGCTCATGTGCGCCATCATCATGGCGCTGACCGTGGTGGTCGCGCACTTCTCGGCGCCGAAGGGTGCGGCCATCAAGACCGCCGAGGACCTGGATGTCGATCTGGACGACCAGCCCGCGCAAGTGGCGCCACGCTCGCGGCCGGGGGAATGGCTCGAGTACAGCCGTACCCTGCCGGTCCTGGCTGGCCTGATGACGGCAGGCTGGTTGATCTCCCAGCTCGTCACCAAACCGGTACTCACCGTTGTCAGCAGCCTGAACGGCTATCTGCTCGTCTTCCTCATGCTCGGCCTGGTGCTCCACGGAACGCCGCGCAAGTTCTTGCAGGGCGTCTCGCTCGCCGTGCCCGCCACGGCTGGCATTCTCGTCCAGTTCCCGCTGTACGCCGCCATGGCCGCGATACTCACCAAAGCGAAGGGCAGGGGCGGACTTACCGTCTCCGAGCACCTCGCGGAGTTCTTCACGAACATCGGCGGCGGTGGCGGCTTCGCCATCGTCATCGCCATCTACACGGTGGTGCTGGGCGTCTTCGTCCCGTCCGGCGGCGGAAAGTGGCTGGTCGAAGCCCCCTACGTCATGCAGGCAGCGACCGATGTCCACATGAACCTGGGCTGGACGGTCCAGATCTACAACGTGGCCGAGGCATTGCCCAACCTCATCAATCCGTTCTTCATGCTGCCCCTGCTGGCAGTGCTCAAACTGCGGGCGCGAGACCTCGTCGGGTTCACGTTCCTGCAGTTCATGTTCCACTTGCCAGTGGTACTGCTTCTCGTGTGGTTGCTCGGAAGGACGTTCGAATACGTTCCGCCGGTCTTGCCCACCCCGTGACCTCAACCAGGTCGGCGCCCCGGCTGTGGTCGGCGTCGAAACAAACGTCGGATGCGCACGCGGATACCGGAAGCGTCCTGCGGTGTCGGAGCGGGGCTTTCAGCTGCCCCGGCCGAGGTCGCTTGGGCGAATCGCATGTGTAGTTGTTCGCGGACCTGGTCCGGGGTGTAGGCACGGCGGCGGCGCTCGGCGCGCACGATCACCACGCCGGTCGCGACTACACCGGCCGCACCCGCCAATCCCACTGCCTTCCACCACCTCATACCGCATAGGCTACGGCCATGACGGGTACGGGCATCGGTCTCGACCGAGCACTCGAGCTCACCAGAACCGGCGACATCTGGCTGTTCCGTGGTCATTCGGCCGCCGACCGGGCGATCCGGATGACGACGAACAGTCCGGTGAACCATGTGGGCATGTCGGTTGTGATCGACGATCTGCCCGCGCTGATCTGGCATGCGGAACTCGGCCGATCGCTGCCCGATATGTGGTCGGGAGTCGTGCACCGCGGCGTCCAGCTGCACAATCTGCGCGATGCCGTGCTGGTGTGGGCACACCGCTACGGTCAGCAGACCTGGCTGCGCCAGTTGAGCCGTCCGGCCACCCGGGAGATGGAGGACAGCCTGCTGCGCACCATCGCCCGACTCGACGGCACCCCGTTCCCATCCACCGCTGCTCTCGCTGGACGCTGGCTACGCGGCCGGGCGCGCCTGCCGCGCAACAAGTCTCGCCAGGCTGCCGCACAAAAATTCGAGAACGCGTACTGCGCGGAAGTCGTGGCCGCGACATACCAGGAGATGGGACTGCTGTCGCGGCACCACAGCCCCAACTGGTACGACCCTGGACGCTTTTGGAGCGGAGACAGACTGCAGCTGAACGGCGGCTACGAGCTGGGCGGCGAAATACCCGTGCAGACACCGGCCGAGACCAACTCCTGACCAACGAGTTCCGCGACGTCAAATGCCGAATCCGCGGTCGCACTGAACTACTGGCAGAAGACTTGGTGCCGGTCTCTGCTGCGGACTCGATCCCTGTTGGTTGGCTGCGTGACCTCATGCGTCCGCGAATTCTGTTGAGTAGCTGAAGAACCCGGCAAGGCATCGGCTCGCGCGGTACGGTTCGGGACCGACGGCGAAGGTTTCCGTCGTCGGGATCGGGTTATGCGGTGCGGGTCATGCCCGCGTCGGTGCCCGGTCAGATAGCGGTGCGCCCGCCATCGACCGGCAGGATCGCACCGTAGACGAATTCCGCCCGGCTGTCGGCCAGGAAGGCGATGGCTTCGGCGATTTCCTCCGGCGTTCCCGTGCGTCCCGCCGGTGTGGTCGCCGCGAGCTCGTCGAGGCCGTCGTATGCCGCGGTGCCCTCGGTGCGGGTGGGTCCGGGGCTGACCGCGTTGACCCGTACCCCGCGGGATCCGTACTCGGCGGTCCACGCCTTGGTCAGCAACGCAACGGCCGCCTTGCTGGACCCGTACAGGCTCGTCCCCGCAATACCGAATTCGGCGGCCATGGTGGTGACGTTGACGATCGCGCCGTGGCCGCGCGCGGCCATCTGCGGGGCGAGTTCGGCGACCAGGAAATACGGCGCCTTGACGTTGATGGCGTACACCGCGTCGAAATCGGCTTCGGTCATCTGTGCCGTCGGACCGGACGGATAGATGCCCGCATTGTTGACCAGCACATCGACCTGGCCGAGCCGGGCAACCGCATCCCGGGCCAGCGCCCGCGCGGATGCCTCACCCCGCAGGTCTGCCGGGATGAACACTGCGGTTCCCCCGATTGCCTCGATCTCGGCGACCACCTCCTTACCGCGCTGCTCATTGCGCCCGGACAGCGCCACCCGAGCACCGCGCCGAGCCAATGTCAACGCGGTGGCTCGACCGATTCCGCTGGTGCCGCCGGTAACCAAGGCCGAGAGTCCAGACAGTTCCGACATCACATCTCCTCATTTCGTATTCGTCGAATCGATCCATTCGTCCGGCGTCGGATATGTCGCCGACACCGCAGTCCGTTCCAACCGAATTCCGCTGCGGGACATCCCGGTTCGCCATCGGTTCTGCCGCTCGCGGCGATAAGCAGAACTTGCAGCGGGTCGGGAAGCCGCCGCCGAATCCGGCGTTGACAGCAGATGCGGGTTCACACTTCGCTGTCGACCCGCATCCCGTCCATCTACCGGAATGGAGCAGACAGACAATGACTCGTCATATTCGTATCGGCGCGTACATCTGGCCCGGCGGAGCACCGAACTACCGGGCCTGGCGCGACGCGATGTCTTCCGCTACGACCTCAGCCCCCTGAAGGAACTACTCGCCTGGCGAGACGGCCGTTGACACGCACCGACACCGATTTCAGGCAGCCGGGGAGCTAGCCTCGGTAGGCCTCGAGCAGGCGCAGCCACACCTCGCTGATGGTGGGAAAACACGGAACGGCATGCCAGAGGCGGTCGATCGGCACCTGACCCGCCACGGCGACGGTAGCCGAATGCAGCAACTCGGCCACTCCCGGACCGACGAAGCTGACACCGAGCAGATGGCTGTGGTCCAGATCGACCACCATGCGAGCCCGGCCACGATAACCATCGGCATACAGGTATGCCCCCGCGACCACATCGCCGATCTCGACATCCACGACCCGCACGCGGTGTCCGGCTCGCTCGGCTTGCTCGGCGGTGAGCCCGACCGCGGCGGCCTCCGGATCGCTGAAAACCACCTGCGGCACCGCACCGGCATCGGCCGTCGCGGTGTAAGCGCCCCACTCGCTCGCGACCACCGGCTTTCCGGCCGCACGGGCGGCGATCACGTTCCCGATGATCCGTGCCTGGTATTTGCCTTGATGGGTGAGCAGCGCGCGGTGGTTGACGTCGCCTGCCGCGAAAAGCCAGCCGTCGTCGACACCGCGCACCTGACAGCTGTCGTTCACATCCAGCCAGTCACCCGGCGGCAGTCCGACGGTATCCAGACCGATGTCGTCGGTGTTGGGCAGGCGGCCGGTGGCAAATAGCACCTCATCGGTCTCGATCTCGGTGCCGTCGTCCAGCATCAGCGTGACCGGGCCCTGCGGCTCCGGGCGCCGCACCGCGCTGACCGACACACCGAAGCGGATCTCGACACCATCGGCGGCGAACCGATCGGCCACCAGTTCCCCGACGAACGGTTCCATCCGTGGCAGCAGTCGCGGCGTGCGTGCCAGCACGGTGATCTCGGCGCCGAAGCCGTGCCAGGCGGTGGCCATCTCCACGCCGACCGGGCCGCCGCCCACCACAACAAGCCGGGCGGGGACCTGGCTGCTGTCGGTGCCGTTGCGATTTGTCCACGGGCGCGCCTCCGCGATACCGGGCAGATCCGGTACCGCCGCCCGGCTGCCGGTGCACACCGCGACCGCCTGCCGCGCCGCGAGGACCACCGGGTCGCCCGCTTCGGTGCCGACAGCCACTCGCCGGGTGCCATCGAGGCGACCGTGACCGCGGAGCAGCACGGCGCCGATGTTCTTCACCCAGTCCGCCTGCCCGGTATCGTCCCAATCGGTCACGTAGCGGTCGCGGCGACCGAATACCGCGGGCACGTCCAGCGCACCGGAGACCGCTTGCCGTGCCCCATCGACCCGGTGCGCGTCGGCCACCGCGATGACCGGACGAAGCAGGGCCTTACTCGGGATACAACCCCAATACGAACATTCACCGCCGACCAATTCCCGCTCCACCACGGCGACGCTCAACCCCGCGGCGCGGGCGCGTTGGGCGGCGGTCTGGCCCACCGGACCAGCACCGAGGACGACAACGTCGTAGGTGTCTTCACCTTTGTGTCCACTGTTTGCCGGAGTCATGCTCAGCCTCCTCTCCGTCGAATGCACCACATACAGACGACGCACCGGATACCAGCGCCCGGTCATATTGTCTGCCTATCGCCGACAGGCCATGGACGGAATGGGGCACAGCGCGAATCGCATGGAGTGCCATGCCGCCGGAATCGGTCCGGGCATCGAGCGCTGGGGCGGGCGTGGCCGTTGACGAAGGTGAGGCTGGCGTCGGAGCGGGTGCCCGCAATTTGCTGGAGCGAGGCCGCGGCCTCGAACGCGGGGAGGCACTTGGGGACGGCTCGATGGCCAGGGCCTACCTCAACGACTCCACCACCTGGCAACCCCGACGAACTAATGGGCGCAATCGACTAGTTCGGCGAGTGCCTCTTGTAAGTAGGTGGCGAAGTTCCAGACGTCCGGGATGGCGTCGGTGCAGGCGAGAATGCCGAAGTCGAGGTGGCCGTTGTAGGACATGACGGTGATGTTGAGCGGGCCGGACAGATCGGTGAGTACGGAGATGGGGTAGCTCCCTGCCACCCGAATTCCCCCGGCGTACAACGGTATCTGCGGTCCGGGCACGTTGGAGACGACCATGTTGGCCAAGGGGAGTGCGGGGGCGGCGACGCGCAGGAGTAGGCGGGTGGCCAGACCGTGCAGGATCTGTGGTAGGGCCGCGGTGGCATAGTGCAGCAGGGCTGGTGGGGTGGTTTGGAAGCGGTCCTTGGCGGCGAGCATTGCGGCGTGGGTGAGTTTCATGCGGTGCTGTGGGTCGTGTTCGCCGATCGGTAGTTCGCACAGCATGATGGAGAACTGGTTGCCCGCTGTGCCGAGTTGATCCTGGGTGCGCACCGATACCGGGATCGCTGCCACGGCCGGGTCGTCGGCCGGTGCGTCGTTGTCCAGGAGCCAGCGGCGAAATGCGCTGGTGCACAATGTCATTACCACATCGTTGACGGTGCCGCCGAAGCTGTTCTTGATGTGTTTGACAGTGTCGAGCGGTAGCGAGGCGAAGGCGAAGGACCGGTCGGTGCCGTTGGGGCCGTTGCCCGGCAGTGCGGGATTTACTTTGGGCATGTCGGTGAGTGCGTTCGGCAGCATCGGTCCCAGGCGCAGCGGCAGGCGTACTCGATCGGCCTGGCGGGTCATCGTGTGTGCGATGCCGCGGCCGAGAACTTCGGCGGGATTGGGCGTTCGAGCCAAGCGGAGCCCGTCGGGCGGTGGCGGCACGGGCTGGGACTCGGGCACGATATCGAAGACTGCGGCCATGACCTCCGCTCCGGATACGCCATCGATCAGGGCATGGTGCACCTTGGTGTAGATGGCCTGTCGGCCGTCGGCCAGCCCCGAGATCAGGTGGCATTCCCATAGTGGTCGAGTTCGGTCGAGCGGCTGCGCGTGCAGGCGGGCGGCGAGATCGGCCAGCGCCACGTCGGTCGAACCCTCGGGCAGGCGCGTATCGCGCACGTGATATCCGAGGTCGATGGTGTCGCTGTCTTCCCAATAGGGGAGGTCCAGACCCAACGGAACAGTGCGCAATCGCCATCTCAGGGGTGCGATCAGATGTAGTCGGCCCGCAATCAACCGGCGCAGTACCGTGACATCCAGCGCGTCACCGGTGGTGGGTGGTTCCAGCAGCGTGACCGACCCGACGTGGAGCAGCATGGTGGGTGATTCGGCATTGAGCAGCAGGACATCGAGCGAGCTGAGCTGCCGGGATGGCCCGTTGTCGGGCGAGAGCGGAATCTTTTGCGACGGTGTCGCTCGGTCAGCGGATGTGCCACTGGTGAGTTGGCCCGGTGTCATGATGCGGGCTTCCAGGTGTCGGGCGGTTTTCAAGTCGGCGTGGAACATGGGGACTCCGCGTTGTCGCATGGTTCGGGACAGACTGCCGATTCAGTTCAATGGGCGGTGTGATGGTGCCGCGCCGCATTTGTGGTCGGTCGGTATCTGCGGGCGCTGCGAACCGTTCGAGCCGCTCCGCTCTTCCGGTGATGCCGATGTGCGTGTCGAGGACGCGTCATCGAGCTTAGTGGCCTGCGGGGTTCCGTCGGCTGCGGTCGTGTGCCTTCCACGTTAATTCTGTGCAAACGTGCGGACCCCGCTAATTGCTCGCGGGTGTACCGGTACAGCGTCAGCTTTCGCGAACCATCGCAGTGACCGCCGAAGTCCGACAAGATGTAATCGGTGGTCTCGGATTTCCGCGAAAGATATGCGACTGCCACAGAATTCGGGAATCGGACATTGATGTCCCGCTGTCGCCGCTCGAGCGTCACGTCGATCGCGAAGTTGTCGGATCGCCCTGCTGAAGGACTGCTGATGCACTCACAGGGGGCGAATGTTCCATCAAGCCATGAACTCTGCAGGTCGGGTGGACGTTTGTGGTATATCGGAGTTGTGCGGGGCCGACCGCGCGGAACTCTGCATTTACTTTTGCTTTTAGTCGAACCTACCCGAATCCCGTGCGGCACAGCATTATTCGATGCCGCGAGCTATTAACGCTGGCGGAAAAGGTGAGTGACGATGATCGAGGGAGCCGAATCCTGTTGGGACAGAACCGGAAGTTCCAGATATCTACCACCATCGAAGTGGGGATGAATGAGCCAGAAGCGACCGGGCGATGCTTCAAATCTGTGCAGACGCTGCGCTCGGCCGGATAGCGGCGATCTCGCGATGCGCTGGCGAATCTGGAGGACCTCGGTGACGAAGGGGCGGAGGCGCCTGTCGGATGCGGGACCGCTGCTGCATTGTCTGGGTTGTCGACGTCGTGAGCGAACACTCCTGAACGAGCACCGGCATGAGCTGCCCCGGTCCGGCCTCGGACCGGGGCAGTCGCGGTCTCCGATCGAGCTGGGGCGGCGGTGCGGTACTTCTCGGTCAACCCGAGATCATGAAACAGCGCGCCCCGCACCTGTGACCTCGCTGTGGCGGGATCAGCCGAGGTGGGCGCTCAACAGCCAGGCCGGAACCGACTTGCGGCCGGTGGGTTCGTCGCGAATGCCCTCGAACCGGAACATCGGGCCGCCCGCAGACACACCGATGTCGCCTTCGGGCAGGTCGCCATGGATCCGCGCCGGTCTGATCTCATCGACCACCCAGTACTTCTCCACCGCCTCCCGAAGCTCGTCGGCGGTGACCGGCGCGGGCCCCGGCACGGGTGCATCGGGCAGGGCTGCCCGGTCGAAAACCAGCGCGTAATAGGACGCGCCAGGCGCGGCGGCGCGCACAATCGACTGCTGGTAGCCCGCCCGCGACTCGACCGGGATCGAATGGAACAGCGTGCTGTCGACGATGGTGCCGAAGCGGCCGTCGTAGCCGGTAAAGGAAGTGATATCGGCGACCTCGAAGGAGGCGTTGGCCAGGCCGCGCCGGGCGGCTTCGGCGCGGGCCAGCTCGATCGCGGTCGGCGACAGATCCAGTCCCACGGTGGTGTAGCCCTGCCCGGCCAGATACAGCGAGATCGCCGCCTCTCCGCATCCGACATCGAGGACTTCGCCATGGAATTTGCCCTGCTGGATCAGCGCGGCGAGTTCGGGCTGGGGTTCCCCGATACTCCACGGCGGTTTGACGCCCGGCCCGAACGGGCCGCCTGTGCCTTGGTAGACGGCTTCGAAATCGAAATCATCCGGATAGGTCATAGCCTACGACTATCAGTGCTGCTGATGCCTGTCAATGTCCTTGATGTAGGTGATAACAGATCTGAGCGGACGGCCTCGTCGGCATCTGCCGTCAGCATGCTCCAACGGCGGAGCTGCCGACCGGTCGTTGACCGCCTTTTGGTGGCGCTCCATACCGATGGGATCCGGTGCGACCAACCGTTTCTCAGTGGTCGACTTGTTCGTTGGAGCGGATTTTGTGGTATCGGCCGGTTGATGGCGCGACGTACCGCATGTCCGGCGAATATTTGCCGATGAGCGTGCAGATCGGGTCTGCTGAAAGACGTAATGCGACGGCGGTATCGGCGACCGGCCAGTCGGTCGCCGATACCGCATAAGCGGCTAGTTGCGTGCCGCGTCGATCAGCTGTTGGTGCAGCCACGTCAGCGGAGTGGCGCCGCCGGGGCCGATCGCGTAGTGCGGGTAGCTTTGGTGGATCCCGGACTTCACGAAATCGTCGATCTGCTGTTTGCGCTGTTCGTAGGCCGAGTTATTGAGCTGGTCGTTGAGCAGCCCGAGACCACCCGCGGCGAGGGCGTCGGCGATGAGGTTGCCCGCCTCCAGCTGATAGGTACCGAACTGGGCGGGGTCGGGGTTGGAGATCTGGGCGAAGAATCCGGCGATGCGAGCAGCGAAGTCGCCGTCGGGAGTTGCGCAGTACAGATCTCCTATGGCGCAGAAGGTGTACGTCTTCGGGGTGAGCCAGCCGAAACCGCCCAGGCGTGGACCACCGGCGCCCGCGCCCAGGACGGGCGGGCCGATGAGGTTGTCGGTGGGGGAGCGGCGGGGGTCGGAGATCAGTCCGACCAATTCCACGCGGTTCGGCGATACGACACCGAGCCCGGTGCCGATCTCGGCGGCGAGATCACCGGCGGCGTCCGCGCCCTGGCTGTAGCCCACCAGCGCGAATCGTGTTGCGCCACAGCGCTGGGCCATCGCGCTGACCAGGCCACGGGCATTGTCGAGGGCTTCTCGTTTGGAGCGGCCGTACACGTCGCCTTCCCAAGGGAACGCGGTCGCCGCGTAGGCGACGTAGTCCGTCTGGACGTTGCCGGGCAAGCCGTTGGCGACGGCGGCGAGCATCCCTTGGCCCGGTTCGGACTTCGACGTTTCCCAGGTGCCGGGAACCGCTACGACATACATGTCGGGGCACTGCTGTGGGGCTGCTTGCGCGGTCGAGGCCGCGCCGACCGGAAGGGCGGCGCTCACCAGTGCAGCCGCGCATGCGGCGGTGTTCTTCCATCGAGAAAACATCGTCTACTCCCAGGTTTCACGGCTGAGGGCATGGTTCGTTCGGCGTAGGTTACTTCGCGAGTGTAAAGGGCGTGTCGGAATAGCGCTGGGGTAGTAGGACAGTCATCCCCACGCTCGGCCGACGCCAGACCGCCGGAGCGTCCCGTCCGAGCTCGCCGCGGTAGCGAATTTCCGCGGAGTGCGACGACATCGGCGCCGACCGACCGAGCCCACGCCGCGCACCGTGTCGGTCGAATAGCGATGAATCGACATGGCCACGAAGCAATCTCCCGCACGCACCCGGCGCAGGTCGTCGGTCAGGGCGCCAGCTGTGCCGTCACCAGCGCGATGTCCTCACGCACCATGCCGAGCAGGTCGGCCAGCAGATACGCGGGCGCATGGCATGTGCGCAGGCCCATCACGTGCACCCGCGGCGCGATCGCGGAACTGGACCTCGATGCCGTCGTCGCCTCGGGCACCGGCACAATTCCGGTGGATGTCCGGATCGTTATCGCACCCGAGGAGTAGATCGTGAGTGAGCCCGTCCTCATCGAGCGCACCGGCGACATCGTCGTCTGGACCCTCAACAACCCTGAGGCCCGCAACCCGATATCCGATGCCGAGACGGTGGATGCGCTCGAGCGGGCGGTATCGGCCGCCAACGCCGATCCCTCGGTGCGGGTGGCGATCCTGACCGGTGCCGGTACCGCCTTCTCGTCGGGCGGCAATATCAAGCACATGCACGACCGGACCGGCATGTTCGGCGGCGCACCCGCCGAGTTGCGGCAGGGATATCGGCACGGGATCCAGCGCATCCCGAAGGCCCTGTATCACTGCGAAATTCCGACCATCGCCGCGGTCAATGGCCCCGCCATCGGCGCGGGCTGCGATCTGGCCCTCATGTGCGATATGCGTATTGCCGCCGACACCGCGACATTCGCCGAGAGCTTTGCCAAGGTCGGCATCATCCCGGGTGACGGCGGTGCCTGGCTACTTCCGCGGGCCGTCGGCATGGCTCGCGCCAGCGAGATGGCATTCACCGGCGAGCCGATCGACGCCGCCACGGCGCTGGACTGGGGGCTGGTCTCGGCGGTCGTCGAACCCGACGCACTGCTCGACGCGGCCCACGCGCTGGCCGCCCGGGTCGCCGCCAATCCACCCCAGGTGCTGCGGATGACCAAAAAGCTACTCCGCGAAGGCCAATGGCAGAGCCTGGAAAGTCTGCTCGAACTATCCGCTGCCCTACAGGCCATCGCCCATCAGACCGACGACCACCACGAAGCGGTCTCCGCCATGCTCGAACGCCGGGAACCCAGGTTCACGGGTCGGTAGGCGTTGGGTTGCGTCGGCCTTGTGTGCGATCGCGGATGCTGTTATCGGTGACTCTGGTCATGGTGCCACCGCCAAGTCGGGGTAGCTGGCATGCCACATCGCGTCCTGGACGGCTCTGCCGGGGTCGGTCAACGGCTTTGCGACGCCGTCCCGCACGGCTTGTTCGGCGACTGCGACGGCAACCGTCGCCGACATGACCCGCAGGTTCTCGACATTCGGTAACAGACCGGCGCCCTTGCGCGCACTGTCCACCATCCCACCGATGGCTTCCGAAGCGGCGAACAACATTCCATCGGTCACATGATCGGCGGCCGAGACGATTGTGCCCAGACCGATGCCCGGGTACACGAGGGCGTTGTTGGCCTGACCGATCTCGTGGGTGGTTCCGTTGTAGGAGACGGGCTCCCACGGCGTTCCGGTCGCGACGAGGCCGCGTCCGTCCGTCCACCGGATCGCGTCGGCGGGCCGGGCTTCGATTCGTTCGGTCGGATTGGAGAGCGGGAAGATCATGGGGCGTTCGACATTTTCTGCCATCGTGCGGACGACGGCCTCGGTGAAGGCGCCGCCCACCGTCGAGGTGCCGATCAGGATGGTCGGGTGTACCGCTGCGACCACCGCTGCCAGATCGCTCTTACCGTCGATCCGACCGACGACCTCCGGACGGGTTCTGGCGTAAGGCTTCTGGTAGTCGCGCAGGTCGTTCATGTCATCGACCAGCAACCCCGGCTTGTCGACCAGCCAGAACCGCCGTGTCGCCTCCCGCTCGGACAGGCCGTCGCGCACCATGACCGTTCTCAGCTGGTCGGCGATCCCGACCCCCGCTGTTCCCGCACCGAATACGACAACGCGCTGTTCACTCGCCCGCGTGCCCGCGACCCGCATACCCGCCAGGACTGCCGCCAGAGTGATCGCACCAGTTCCCTGCATGTCGTCGTTGAAGACCCGGGCCTTGTCCCGGTACCGCTCGAGAATCCGCCGCGCATTGGACGGTCCGAAATCCTCGAAATGCAACAGCGCATGCGGGAATAGGCGGCTCGCACTTTCCACATAGGCGTCGATGAACGCGTCGTATCGTTCGCCACGCGTCCGGCTGTGGCGATTGCCCACATACAGCGGGTCGTTGAGCAGCGATTCACGGTCGCTTCCCACGTCGAGCATGACCGGGATGACCCGGTCGGGGTCGATACCCGCAGCGGCGGTGTAGATGGCCAGTTTGCCGATGGAGATGTCCATCCCGTTCGCCCCCCAGTCGCCGATCCCCAGGATCTCCTCGGCGTCGGTCGCCACCACCAGGTCTACGTCGTCCGCGGCGAGGCCATAGTTGCGAAAGGCCTGCTCGATTGCGTCGATCGCGTCGATCGACAGGTACACCCCGTCGGGCCGACGGAATTCGTGGCTGTATTGCTCGATTGCCTGCGCTATCACGGGGTCGTAGACGACCGGGAGCATCTCGGTCAGATGATCCTCGAGCAGTTTGTAGTAGAGCACCTCGTTGCGATCGTGCAATGCAGCGAGAAACGTGTTCTTGGCCAGATCGCTGGGCTGCGAACTGTACTGCTGGTAGACGCGACCGACCTGTTGTTCGAGCGAGAAAACGCCCGTCGGGAGCAGGCCCTGCAGCCCGAGCGAGACCCGCTGCTCGCTGGTGAATGCCGTGCCGCGGTTGTACCGCGGGTCGCGAAGCAGATCACGACCATGGGGAAAACTAGTGGTAGTGGCCATGCCGACCTTCTTTCCATGGAGGCACAGAGCGTCGGATCTGCTCATCGGGTGCGACGCTGCGGAGACGGCGGCCCCCGGTTCGTACGGCGCTCTGGAGTTGGACCGCGGAGATCGAAAACGTTGGAGAACACAAGACGCGCAACTCGAGCTCGAATCGACGTCATCGTCGATCACTTCGACGAACCACCCCCTGCGCACGGTGACCGAGCGGACAATCGCGCTGATCAACAGTCTAATTTCGACACAGCGACGTCGGCAGAGAAAAATGCGGTTATCGCTATCGCCATTACGTCCTGAAGATCCCGAGCTTGTTCGAGGTAGGGCTTGCGGAAGCGTTCGGCGGTTTCTCGAACTATCCGAACTGGGATTCGGGTTTCCAGTCGGCGTTGCGCCGTAAATGACGAAAGCCGTTGCAGTGCAACGGCTTTCGTGTTCAGTCGCGTCCGGAGGGGAATGCCGAGGCCGCGGCCAGCCCCGGTGACGACCGCGCCCGAACCGAATTCGCCCATCGCAGACCACTTTCGAGCGCGCGATCCTGGCGCCTGCCGCCCAGTTCAGGCCGATCGGCGTGCGGTGACCAAGAGGTACTCCCACTCCATTCGCCCATTGCCCATGTCGTGTTGGGAAGCGAGATCGGCGAGTTCCCGGTCCAACCGTGCAATCCGGTCTGGTTCCGCGGCAATGGCCTTGTACACGGCGATGGTCGGTCCGTAGTAGGCCTTGAAGAAGTCGCGGAACTCGGCGCCGTCGGCGAAGCGATCGATGACTGCGTTTTCGCGTCGCAGCTCGAGGTCGGTGACGCGATCACCCAAGAGCGACCGGACATGTGTCTCGTCGCCCCACATCGGAGGCGGCAGCGCACCGGGCGGGGGCGGCGGAGCGAACGGTTTCATGGTGGCGAACATCTGTCCGATGAAACCGGTGGGTGTCCAGTTGATCAGCCCGATCGTGCCGCCCGGCTTGGTGACCCGCACCAGTTCGTCCGCGGCCGCTTGGTGGGACGGCGCGAACATGATGCCTACGCACGAGATCACGGCGTCGAACTCGGCATCGGCGTAGGGCAATGCCTCGGCGTCGGCTTCCTGCCACTGCAGGTCGACGCCCCGGGCGGCGGCGAGACGCCGGCCCACGTCGAACAGTTCGGGCGTGAGGTCGCTCGCAACCACGTCCGCACCGGTCTCCGCGGCCGGGATCGCTGCATTCCCGGATCCGGCCGCAATGTCCAGCACGCGCTGACCCGGGCCGATACGGCAGACCTCGACGAGACGTCGACCCAGCCCAGGGATGACTTCGGTGGCGACGGCCGGGTAGTCACCCAGTGCCCACATTGCACGATGTCGCGCCTTGAGATCTTCGGGGCCGGATTCGGTCATTTGTTGCTCGCACCCGGTCCGGTCGAACCCAACCATTCTGTTGGCAGCCCGGTGAAAACGCGCCGGTACGGTCGCAGCTTGTGGTCGCGATCGAATGTCTCCATCTCGATACCGGTTATCTCCATGGCGATATGTTGCTCCACGGAGCCCTCGAACAGCGGTAGGTTGATCTGCACCGTGTTGCGGCCCGGCTTATCTGATATGCGGTAGTGCCTTTCTCGGGCAATCGAGGCCGAGCATATCGACATTCCAGTGCTGACTCTGGCTGACCTCGAAGCCCACCATCCGGACACGGGCAAGGCGATCCGTGTGCTGCACGGTGATGCATCCAGCTGACCGCTGCGCTGGCCGTAGCTGGTGGATCTAGGTCGAAAGGCCGAGACTGGTAACTGCCTGCCCGCGCGATTACTGCACGCGACCATACGAGTCGCTCGGCACCGCCAGATCGGGCGAGGTGCGTGTGTCTCCGCCTATCGACATGAAGGAGGCTGGAAATGAATCACTCAGACTTGGACCCGACCTTCTATCGGAGCGCAGCGGAGGCGGCGGCCGCGCCACCGGAGCGGCTCGCATACGTTGTTGCATTCGACGGCGCGGCACAGAAGCCGGATGCGCTGTCAGTAGTCGATGTGGATCCGGGCTCTGCCACCTACGGCCGGGTGGTGGGCTGGACCGAGGTACCGCACCTGGGCAACGAGCTGCACCATTTCGGCTGGAACGCCTGCAGCAGCGCGCTGAAGCATGAGGGCCACCACAGCGCGGGGCTGGCTCGGCGGTACCTGATCGTGCCAGGTCTGCGCTCGTCACGACTGCATGTATTCGATACCCAGCCCGACCCACGCCAGCCCACCCTGTCCAAGATCGTGGACAGCTCCGAGCTCGCGGCCAAGGCCGGCTACTCCCGTCCACACACGCTGCATTGTGGGCCGGACGGTGTGTTCATGACCTGCCTCGGCGGGGCAAACGGATCGGACGGGCCGGGCGGGATCGCGCTGCTCGATCACGGTACGTTCGATGTGCTGCGGCAATGGGAGACCGACCGTGGGCCGCAGTACTTCGCGTACGACGCCTGGTGGCATCTCAACCAGAACACGCTGATCAGCAGCGAGTGGGGCACCCCGCCCATGATCGAGGACGGGCTGAAGCCGGAGCTGCTGCTGGCCAACAAGTACGGTCACGCGATCCACTTCTGGGACCTCGCCGCCGGTCGGCACCAGCAGCGGATCGATCTCGGCGAGCAGTACCAGATGCCACTCGAGCTGCGCCCTTCGCACGATCCGGACGCCACTTGGGGATTCGTCGGTGTGGTGATCTCGACCGAGGATCTGTCGGCCTCCGTGTGGCGTTGGCACCGCGATGGTGGTGTGTGGGCGGTCGACAAGGTGATCACCATTCCGGCCGAACCGGCCGATCCCGACCTGCTGCCGCCGGCACTGAAACCGTTCGGCGCGGTACCGCCGCTGGTCACCGACATCGACCTGTCGGTCGACGACGCATACCTCTACGTCTCGTGCTGGGGTACCGGGGAACTCCGGCAGTTCGACGTGCGCAATCCGGCTGACCCGAAACAGACCGGGTCGATCCGGCTCGGCGGGATCGTCGGCCGCAGCGCCCACCCGGCCGCGCCGAACCAGCCGCTTGCCGGCGGGCCCCAGATGGTCGAGATCAGCCGTAATGGTCGGCGGGTCTACCTCACCAACTCGCTCTATAGCGCGTGGGACGACCAGTTCTACCCGGATGGGGTCGGCGCCTGGATGGCCCTGATAGACACCGATCCGGACGGCGGAATGACCATCGAGGAGTCGTTCTTCCCACACGACGAGGACTTTCGAGGTCTGCGGGTGCATCAGGTGCGCCTCCAGGGCGGCGACGCATCCTCCGACTCCTACTGCTACCGGTAGTCGGATCGAGTGGGGACCACTGGATCTCGACCGCGTACGCCCGCGGTTGCGACCTTCTTCGCAACATTGGTCGGTTACTGCTCGCGGCTGACAGCATCGGCAGACATGAGCTCCATACCCAATGACACGACCGGCAGCAGGCAACCACGTATCCGCGGCTGCTTCTGCGAAAGTGGCCAGCTCTGGGCAAGCCAGGTCATCGCTGCAACTCTGACGGGATCGTGCGGCATTGTCGGGTTGTAACGTCTGCATCTATAAGTCGGTGAACCCCGGGCTGCCTGGAACTCATTTGAGCTTCGAGGAGCAAATGCAGGCGAGAATCGAACGGCTCGAGGACAGTGTCGGGACCGACCACCGGATGCTGCGGCACACGATCCGCGCCATGGCCGTAGTCAGCCTCTCCGAGGCGGAGTGGATTCGCCGGATGCGAGCCACCGGGACGAAATTGGAGCCTCGAGTCAATGTTGTCGATGGATATGTCGCGGGATACGTTGCTCAGTGGCGTGACCCCCACAACGCGCGCCTCGGTCCCACCGTAACTGATCTTGAAGTGGGCGGCAGTCTGAGCCTGCCCAATCTTCGAGACGGATGGGAAGCCGACGCGCAGGCTATAGCGGACGCACAGACAGAATGGAAACTGCCCCGCTCGGTTGAGCCGTCCAGCAGGGAAACAGCGCTTTGGGGCGATCCGGCGTTGTGGACGGACGCACTCGCTGATGCTCGGAACTTCAATCGAACACTGGCGCGCTTTCCCGGCAATGATCGGTCGGCATGGCGATGGGTGGCAAATCGGATCTCTGGAGTGCTGGCGCTCTGGTCACGGCGAAGAGAGCCCAATGCGGACGGACCGTTCGCAGCGGCAGCGCAAGAGGTCGGCATGTCGTCACTGGCTGGAAGCTGGCGGTCACCCACCCTCGGAACGCCAGCGCCAGATCTTGCGCAGACCGCGTTGGTCCTGGCCCAGTTATGCAGGGAGGTTCACGATCCGTCGGTCGAATCTCTGCTGGTGGGACAGCTGATCAGATGTACTGCCGCTATAGCACAGGCGCATCGTGAACGGGGTGAACTGGCGCGGGCGGCGCGAATCGACGTTACAGCTCTGAATCCGCTCGAGTCGGTTTGCCGCGAGCTACGCACGGCGACCCCAACATTACTGATCGGCTGCAAACTCCGGGCCGGACGCACATCACGACTGCAGTCGTATTAGCACCGCGCCTGACAGCGCGGAATTCGCCGGAGAGCGGATCGTCGCGTTACGCAAGGCGTCGGCTGCGGCATTCCTGCGCGGAGGAAAACGCCATGCATGTCCAAATACAAGTAGGGAGAAATCTGAGTGTCCGGAGGGGGACTTGATCACTACGCCCACGCGCTGTACCAGTAGAAATTGCTGGTCCTAGCGTGAGTCGCGAACAATGCTCGACTGCGGACTCGTGCGCTGTCAGCTGGTTGCACTCCACTCGGCGGTACCCGATGCCGAGAACTGATCAGCCCGAGAGGCGAGCGGCCACAGCCTGTGTCAGGGCGTGCCCAGCGCAGTTGCCGGGACGCCGTAGGGCAGGAACCGCACGCGACGGCGTTCATCGGTATTGTCGCGATGCGCACGCAAGGCCTCGAGCTCACTCGGAAAAACCTGCTCGACCCTGGCCTCGCCGACGTCGTCGATGCTGTAGATGACCCACACCCCACTGCCGGTCTCGCCGGTGGTCTCGCCCTCCGGCTGCGGCGGCCGCGTACGCTCCGGCTGAACAAACTGACCGAGCAGCGACGCCAGCGTACTTCCGCTTGCGCGATCGATGTACTCGCCGGCCTTTCCGAGGAGGTCGCGGAATTCGATCCCCACCTCCCGTAACGCGCGCTCGAATTCTTCCGGATCGATCCCGAAAGGCCGGTCGGGTGCCATCACATTGCTCCTGGAGACGAGTTCGGCGCTACGTCTTCAGTGTCCTCGCGCAACCCCGATTTCGCCACGCCCGGCAATGACCATGACCCGACGTGGCGAACTCGGCTCACTGGATCGGCTGTGATCCAAACGATAATCTGATTATTTCAATAACCAATCTACCGAATGTGAGCGTCCCGGTTTGCTCACCTGTGCCCGCGCCGAAATCTGGTCCATGCCTGGTGTTCACCGCCGGAACCGCGGTCGGCAGTAGAAGCCCTTCGCGCCGCTAGGTGCCGATGGCGGCGATGATCATCGAGCAGATGGCCGACTTCAAGCGCAACCAGGTGCCCGGCACCGGTCTCAGCCCCGACAAAATGCTGCTCGCTAGGGGCTTCTCCTACGCCGAAGCACACCGCGCCGCCTCGGAGTCGACTACGAGCAGATCCCCTGCAACCGGCGATAGGATTGAAGTCGCAGTCGCAGTCCGCGACGACTCCTTGCCGGGGCGGTGAGATGTGGGGTAAGCGCGAGGACATGATTGTGCGGGGACGGCTGCCGTTCAACGCCGAGCCGCCGCCATCGGTGCTGGCGGGCAGCGAAATCACCGCGGTGGACGCGTTCTATGCGCGCAATCACGGTCCGTTCCCCGACATCCCCACCGAGCAGTGGCGGTTGGGCGTCGATGGACGGGTGGACAATCCGCTCACCGTGACCTACGACCAGCTGACGACCGGCTTTGAGCAACACAGCGTGGTAGCGACGCTGGCGTGTGCCGGCAACCGGCGCGCTGAACTGCTGGCGGTGCGCCCGATCCCCGGCAAGGAGCCATGGGAGCACGGCGCGATCTCGACCGCCGAGTGGGCCGGGCCCAGGCTGGCCGATGTACTGCAGGCGGCCGGGGTGCACCACGATGACCGGCTGCACGTCGCATTCGCTGCGCCCGATGTGGCCCAAGAGGCCCGGCCGGTTCAGTCCTACGGCAGCTCCATCCCGCTGACCAAGGCGCTCCGCGAGGAGGTGTTGTTGGCCTGGCAGATGAATTCTCAGCCACTTCCGCGCGTTCACGGTGGCCCGGTGCGTGTGGTGGTGCCCGGCTACATCGGGGCTCGCAGCGTCAAATGGGTCACCGCCGTCACCGTGCAACCGGTCCCATCACAGAACTATTTTCAGGCCCTCGACTACCGCATTCTTCCGCCCGAGGCCGACCCAGAGGCGGTCGCACCGGGCGAGGGCATCTCGCTATCGTCGCTGGCGCTCAACTGCGACATCCTCGTGCCCACCGGGGGCGATCGGATTCCGCGTGGCTCCCGGACCGTTCGTGGATGGGCAATCGCCGGCGACGGCCACGGCATCAGACGGGTCGACGTCTCCGTCGACGACGGCCGCAGCTGGCGGCAGGCAGACCTGCACCCCGCACCCGGCCGGTGGGCGTGGCGGCCGTGGTCACTGACCGTCGACATGCGACCCGGGCCACTGAACATCACCGCCCGCGCCTGGGACGACGCCGGAGCCACCCAACCGGAATCCCTGGCATCCGTATGGAATCCCCGCGGATACGGCAACAACGCCTGGGCCCACATCAAACTGACGATCCTGTAAGGCATCGCGGTGTGCACGCCGTAATGGCGGCGGACCTGGGTGCTGCTGACCGAGGCTGTCCCCGGCGGGTGGGGCCTCGCGGGTCACGCCGATACCAATGCGGAACTCGTTACCGCCGCGCGCGCCCAACTCGCCGAGATCGCCGCCGCTGGCAAAGCCTGACCGCTGGGAATTCCCGCAGGGGCCGCGAACGAGTGCATGCTGCGACTACACGAAAGCTGTTGCGCCCCAACTTCTGACAGCGACTGTGGCCACCCTCATCCGATTGCTCGGCGGTCAGCTGCCGCCGGAGCTGAATGGCTGTATCGACCTCGCACGAAACTGACTTGGGTACAGTCGAATTCGTGCCTGTGCCCGCTGCGATAGACGGGAACTCGGTCGTGCGGGCTGCCATCAGAGATTTCCGTCAGGCCCGCACTTGTTCATGGATCCACTGATCGGCCAGCGTGGTCCAGATCGCGGCGTCACCGGCGCCGCGCGCCAGGCCGAGGCTGTGGGGACCGTGCGGGAACACATGCACTGCATGGGGTACATGGTTCGCGGCCAGCGCAGAAGCCAATCGGTAGGTGTGCTCGGGCGCTACGTAGGCGTCCTCTGCGGTGTGCCAGACGAAAAACGGTGGTGATTGAGGCGAAACCAAGGCGTCCAGCGAGGTCGACCGGCGTAGTTCCGGGCTGGCGTCCGCACCGAGCAGGATCAGCCGGGCAGGACGATAGGTCTCGGTCTCCATCGACGTGATCGGGTAGCCGAGCACGGCGAACTGTACTGCTTCGTCGGTGTCTGCTCCGGGCGCCAAGGCGGCCAGTCCGGCCAGATGGCCGCCGGCGGAGAATCCGACGACCCCGACTCGGTGTGCGCCCTCGGCCCGTCGGCGCCGGATCTCGGCACGCAAGGCCTGCAACGGAACCGGGTGTCGGACATTGAGCGGATATCGGAAGACACTTGCCCGAGCGTCGATGGAGCGCAGCCATTCGACAACAGGTTCTCCCTCGTGCGGTGCGTGTTCGGCGTATCCACCGCCGGGCAGCACGATTATGTGCGTCCTGGTCATCAAACCTCCCTCGCGTCCATCCCCGGTCTGTAACCACTCCGTTGGCTGCTGGGCGCTCGACATGTTCTCACCCTGCAGCAGTCGATATAGCTGTCGCACTCACCTGAATGAGTGAGTGCGGGCCTCAGCGCACCCGCCGTCACCCCAATCACCCGATCGAGGTGATGCACCTCGTCGTCCCGAACACGTACACATTCAGTGTGACCAGTACGGACCTTCGCCCAGGGAGAATTTTGCCCCCTCGGCTGCCGGATGTGGGCGACGACGGAATACCAGGCGTGCCGATTCACCGCACACGTTTACCCGCCCGGCTCGAGCAGGACCGGCGGGTGCAGATGCCCGAGCCGGACGCACTGCAGCTTGGCAGCGGGCGTCCGGGGCAGCGCGTCGTGGAGGGCGTGCGCGATCGGCTGAGGGGGCTGTCGGGTTCTGCTCGTGAGGTCGTCACGGTGGCGGCATCGCTCGGGCGTTACTTCGAACTCGATGATCTGGCCGGTGTTCTGGGGTTGCCGGCATCGAGGTGCAGCGCACAATGCGCTCGGCCGGCGCGCGGCGCGCGAAATGGTCGAGCGAGGCACCCGCCGTCGTGGCCACGACCGGGTGGGATGCCTTGACACCGACCGAACGTCGCGTGGCCACACTCATCGCGGCGGGGAATACCAACAGATCCGCGGCCACCGAACTCGCTGTATCCACCAACACCATCGGAACCCATCTGCGGTCCGTATTCGCCAAACTCGGTGTGCGATCACGCGTTCAGCTCGCGAACGTGATGAATCAGCATGCCGCCAGCTGAGTTCGGCTCCGATCCAGGGTGGCTGAGGCACGGAAATACCGATGAGCGTGCGTGTTTTCCCGTTGGTTAGTAGGGAATGGGTTTGTTCGTCTCGGCCCAGCCGCGCTCGATATCACTGCCGGGCGGGGGCGGGAACAGTCCCGCGATCATCCAGGTGTCCCGGGGCACCTCGTTGATATTGAATTCGACATGCAACCCGCGGTCGTGGGTGTACGGGGCCATGAGGTCGTGCAGGCGCTCGCTCATGCGCTTGCGCATATCGGGGTCGTCGACTTGGCGTGCCAGATGGTCGATGGTGATTCGCACGGAGGGGGTCGGTACGCCGCCGACGTAGAAGGAATCGGCCGGGACTTCGTGGAAGAGCGCCACCGCATAGAACTCGGGCAGCCCGAAGTGCGCGTAGTAGGCGGTGATGTCCTTGGCGAAGTTCTGTTTGTCTTCGGCCGTGAAGGTGTCGGCGGAGTGATAGATGTGCCACAGCGGCATGATGAACTCCCTTGAAAGAGAAGATTTTCAGCGAGCGAATGGCAAAGCGAGGCCCTCGACCGGCCCGGACAGCGCGGCCTTCACCTGTCTGGTGAACTCGTCGACGAGCACCTCGGACGCTCCCTGCTCCAGCCCGTCGGCGACCGCCGCGGCGACCTCTGCCGGGCCGATCTTCGGCACCGCGATGGCCTTCACCATGTCGGTGTCGGCGAATCCGAGATGCACACCGACCACCTGTGTGCCCTGCTCCGCCAATTCGATCCGCAGCGAATTGGTGATCGACCACAGCGCGGCCTTGGACGCGCCGTACGCCGCCGCCCCCGAGCTCCAGGACAGCGCCGAGTGCATATCCACCAGCGCCCCACCGCCGTTCGCCGCGAGGACAGGTGCGAAAGCCCGTGCGATCCGCAGCGGCCCGAAGACATTCGTCTCGAACGTCTCCACCACATCCGCCATCTCGGTCCGCAATAGCGGGCCCGGCCGCAGCACGCCCGCGTTGTTCACCACGATGCTCACATCGCCGGCCCGCTCCCTCGCTGCGGCGATCGAATCCGGGTCGGTTACCTCCAGCTCGAACGGCACGACCCGCGGATCGTCGCTCGCTTCCGGCTTGCGTGCGGTCACGTACACCTTGGACGCGCCCCGGTTCAGGAACTCCTGTGCGAGCGCGCGGCCCAGCCCGCGCTGCCCGCCTGTCACCAGGGCGATCGCACCCTCGATTGTCGTCATGTCTGCCTCCCTGATCTACTCTTGCGGCTATCTGACTATATATAACTATAGTTAACTGGGTAAGGGTAGGTCGCGTGAAGCTTTCATCCACACCGCCGTTATGGCCGTTGCGCGGCCAGAACGCCCGGCACCGCCACGTGTGGAACTACCCGAACTTGCCTTTCCTACTCGGATGGCCCGGATTCACCCTCGAATCGGTGGCCCCTTATCGATCCGGCTCGGGCGTGTCGCAGTGGATCTGGTGTTCCTATCCGGATCGCATTGCAACCCACAATCGCCTGCAGGCTCTGTGCATCGATGACACCCACCTATTGCGCCGGCTGGACTACAACTCCCAGATCTTCGGGCGGCTCACATCCTGTCCGGCTATGCAACGATCGATGGGATTGCCTTCGCGACTGACCGGGAGATCGTGCCGCGCTACCAGGATGGCGGCGCAGTATCCCGGTGCTGATCGGAATGACATTCAGCGATATCGAGATCGTCCACACCGACAGTTGAACGCTGGTGGGGGTGCTGCCCGACCGGCACCGACTCGACCCGATCATGTCGGGTCGATCTCTCCTTCCGTGCAGGCGATCAGTTCTGGAATTGGGAATAGGCGGCGGCGAACAACGTGTAGGGATTCCCGTAGCCGGGAAAAAGGCCGGTCATTTCATCGATAACCTCCTGTGCCGAGGACAGTTTGGCAACAGCACGGTCGAATGCCTCGATGTAGGAACGGGATTGTGCGAGTTGCCGTTCGGCGTCGTCGTCGGGCGCGCCGGGGTCCCGGTGTCCGGCGATGATCGTGGCGGGGCGCAGGTCGGCGATCTTGTCGATGGTCGCCAACCACGTCCGGCGGCTGTCGGGAGTCGAATTCCACAGCCACATATGGATGTTGTTGTACACGGCGTCGCCGGAGCAGACGGTATTCAACTCTGGAATGTGGACCACGGTATTGAGGACACCGTCGGCGCCCCCCACTTCGACCAAGTGCACCGGATGGCCGTCCACGGTCAGCGTGTCCGAATCCACCGGCTGCGGGAGTGCTGGCCGGCGGTCGAACCGATCGCCGAACCAGGCGATCCAGTTCTGTTGGACCTCGGGTCCGAGGTTGTAGCGCGCTTCCTCGATGACGGTGGTGTTCAAAGCCAGTAGCCGGGCCTGGGGGAATGCCTCGAGGACTGGGCCCGCGCCGAAGAAGTGGTCGCCGTGACCGTGGGTGACGACGATGCTGGTGAGGTTCTTGCCGGTTTCGCTGATCCACGCAGCGAGGCGGCGGCCTTCCTCGACCGTCATGAGAGCGTCGACCAGGATGGCGTCGCGCGCACCGGAGATCAGCGTGGCGGTCGACGCGGGCCAGGTGGCCGCAGTGTCCGGATCCCACCCCGGTCCACCATCGATGGGCAGGTATCCAGTGTTGAAGACATCGATCGTGACAGACATGGAATTAGCTTTCGCTCGCAATGGAGGCAATCGGTGGCCTGGGCCACCTGAAAGCCGGATCAAGCTCGAGTATCCACAGTCGGTCCTGGACGCTCCATCACCTGAATGTGTGACCCTGCTCGGCGCTCCTGACCTCGGCGAGTCGAACCACCGTGATCTGTGATATCCGTTTCCGCATACCGCGCTGACGAACCGGCCCGACACCATTGACCGCCGAGGAGGTGGTGGCCTTCGTCGACGTGCGATGAAGAGGGCTTCCCCGCGGCTGTAGTCGTGCACGGACGGTTGTGGGTGAGATGGGCGCGGGTCTTCTCGTGTGGCGCGGATGTATTCGCCGCATGGGCAGCCGAGTCGTGTCTTCAGGACGGGAAGTCCTTGCGGTGCGGAAGTAGCTGCGCTACCGGGGTATTCGGGGCAGACAGACAGGTGCGCGCCTTAGTGGAAAGGCGCGCACCCGAGGTCGACGGTAGGTCGGGTCAGCTGACTGCCGCGGTGGACGCGGCCACGGCGCCGGCGAAGTCGGGCTGGATGCCGAGTTGGGCGAGCATGACGCTGACGCCGACGTAGCAGTTGAATTCCTTGATCTTGCCGTCCTCGATGTACCAGAAGTCGGCGGTCGGGATGGCCAGCTTGGCGCCGGTGGGCTGGATGGTTCCGGCGGGCGTCTGGAACGGGCCGTTGAAGGTGCCCTCGATGGTCAGTTCGACGGCGACGACGTTGCCCATGACGTGGAATCGGTGCAGGTTGCGATGGATGTCGGGGGCGAGCTGGCCCATGAAGACGACCAGGTCTCCGAGGTGTTCACCGCGGTAGGTCTCTCCGGCGACGATGTTGTTGAATACGCCGTCCTCGGTGAACAGGTCTTTGAATCCCTGCACGTCCAGGACGCTGCCCTCGGCCGCGTGGTAGGCGGCGCGGACGGCGGCTTCGGCGGTGGTGGTCATTGCGCTCTCCTTGGGGAAAATCAAACGCTTGATTAAATATTCTGCCGCATAAGAAGGCTTGTCAAGCGATCGTTTGAATTGTTTTGGGGGAGGGGTTTGTTCGGCCTGGTCAGGCAGTGTGCTCGTGGCCGTGGAAGGCTCCGGCCACCACGGGCACGAGCAACCGCTCGATCTCCGCCGTGGGTGCGGCGGCGAGCTCGGCGCCGATGGGTGCCAGCGCGAGCCAGTTCAAAAGTCCGGCCGCACAACGGGTCCGGAAGATCAGTTCCTGCTCGTCGATCTCGGGCAGGTGGTTCGTGAGCACCCGCAGGCTCTCGGCGCGGGTCCGATCGAACTTCTCGTTCAATCGATCCCACCCCGCCGGCGGGTCGATTCCGACCCGCGCCACCGTCCGCATGACCGCCAGGTCCTGCCCACCGGCGGCAAGCGCGCGAATCATCGGCCGCGTGAACGCCGCGGCCAAGTCCTGAAGCGTCGCAGTGGATTCCACCGCGACAAGCTCCTGGATCTGTGCGTCCAGGTACCGCTCCAACGCCTGTTCGATGGCCGCATGACACAGCGCCTTCAGTGATCCGAAGTGATAGCTCACCGCCGCCACATTGGCTCCGGCATTCTCGGTGAGCTCGCGCAGTGTCACCCCCTCCTGTCCCCGCTGCGCGAGCAACTCCAGCGCGGCGGCCAGTAACCGCTCGCGCGTCCGTTGCCCGGTCTCCCGCCGCAAATCCGTCTTCTGTTCCCGCACGACGAAAGTCAAGCAGTCGCTTGAATTTCTTGTCAAACGCCTGCTGAAAGCTGTTTCCGCGGTACGGGGCTGGTTACGCCCCCGAACAGGATTTCGCGGCGGTGCGGATCACGTCGATCACCAGACCGGGCTGGGACAGCATGGGGACGTGGCTGCTGTCCGCCTCGTAGGTGCCGGCGTCCATGCGTTTTGCGCAGAAGCGCTCCAGCTCCGGATGTACGGTGCGGTCGTTTCTGCCCACGATGTACCAGCTCGGTTTCGACTTCCACGCGGTGCCCGCGACCTGCTGGTCGAAGAGGTCCACGGCGGGTACGCCCTGGGTGGCCAGCAGGAGTTGCTGTTCCTGTTCGGAGAGATCGCCCGCGAAGCATTCGATACCGTCCGACCGCAACCAGATGCGACCCTCGGCGATCTCGATGTGCGCGAACACATCCGTCGTGGGGAACTTGGCCTGCAGACTCTGCGACGTCTCGTCCGCGTCCGGGGCGAGCGCGGCGATGTAGACGAGCCCCGCGACACGGTCATCGGTCCCCGCGGCCGTAATGACGGAGCCGCCGTACGAGTGACCGACGAGGATGGCCGGGCTGCTGACCCGGCCCAGCGCCCGCCTGACCGCGGCGACATCGCCTTCCAGGGTGTCGAGGCTGTTCTGCGTGGACACCACCTCGTGTCCCGCCGCCTGCAATGCGGGAATCACCTTGCTGAAGCAGGACCCATCGGCCCACAAGCCGTGGGCGAATACGATGCTCGGTGTGGTCGGCGTCGACATGATGCGCACCCTTCCTCGGCACGAATCGGCGGGACCCGCACCGCGCTAGGTTTGTTCTCTGTCTGCGATCTGTGACGGCCGGGTGGGCCCTCATGGCCACCATCCTCCTCCCGCGACCCGCATCGGGACCGCGCTCTCGCGAGGTAATCCCGGTCGAAGTCATTGCACCGCAATGATTCTCGATCTTGTCATCGCTTATCGCCGCGCTCGTGGCCGGGCTGGTTGGGGGAGCGGCCGGCACCCGCCGTTGTTGCGGCGGATGAGGAGGAGTTGACGGCGGGCATTGCCGGAGCGCGAGGTCGAGGTGGGCGATCTGCCTTCGAGGCACCACGTTCCGGCGTTCGGCCGCATCACCAATCATCAAGGCGCATAGTCAGTTTCACTGAGCGGACTGGCTACCATGCGTGCAATACTGCGCGGACTAGATTACCACAGGGCTGATCGACTGCGCCGATGGTGGGGGCAACTATGGATGATGGCAGCAAATGATGAGAATCAGCAGATCGAGGAGCTCGTCCAGCGGCTTGCCGATAAGTTTCCGGCGATCGGTGCCGGGGTCATTGCAGACATCGTCGACGAAATGGTCGGGCAGAGTGCTCGCAGGGCGTTGGCGGCACCACCAGTGGCGGGGCAGCGCGACCCGGGGCAACTATGCCTACTCGATGCCGAAGTCCTTGATCCTGCGGTAGATAGTCGCCCGCGATATCCCTAGTGCCGCGGCGGCTTCGGCCTTGTTGCCGCCGTTCTCCTGCAGGCTGCGCACGATCGCGTCGCGTTCCAGTGCTTCGATCCGGCTCAGTCTGCGGCGGGTCAGCGCACGGCACTGTGGTGGCAGGTTCTCGATGTGGATCAGACCGGATCGCTGCTGTGAAATGGTTTCGGCTAATACCCGGCGTAGTTGGGCGACGTTGCCTGGCCACGATAGCTTGTTGAGCTGGCGCATGGCGTCCGGGGCAAGCCGGACTTCGGCGCCCTTGGTCAGCTCGCCCAGCAGGAAGGGGACCAGCTCTTCGAGGTCTTCGATGCGGTGCCGGAGCGCGGGCACGCCGACGGTCTGGCCGAACAGTGGCAGCAGCGAATCGAGAGCCGTAGCGGGCGTGGCCGAATGCATTGTTGCCGCAATCCATCCGCGACCGGCGCAGGTCTGGAGTATGTTCGCGATCGGCTCGACCGCCTCGGTCGGCAGGCAGTCCATATCTTTGATGACAACATTGAAATTACTGTTGCTGGTTTCGGCGCGCAGCGCGGCCAGTAGGCCCTCGGTGTCGGCGAAGTCGGCCGTCTGCAGCACCCGGGCCATCTTGCCGGGGCTGACGTGCGCGACGACAGATTTCGCGAGTTTTGTTCGTCCGGAACCCTTTTCGCCATCGATGACCACCCATTCGCGATCCCGGCAGCAGCGTTCGACCTGCTGGCAGCTGCGCCGCCACGAGCTGCTGCTACCGGCGATGCCGGGCAATGCGAGCGTGCCGTGTGCGACCGGGTGGTGCACGGTGTGGTCAACGATCAGCTGAACGTGCAGGACCATGTTGAAGTTGCTGCCACGTATCGAAATACGTTCGACTGCTGTCACTTTTGCGGTCTGACCGCTCGGCAGCGGGGCCAGGAGGGTATCGACGGCCCCGGGACGAACCAGGTCGGTCGAATATTGCAGCAACGCCCCTTGGTCGCGCGGGTCAAGAGCCTGGCGCAGGTAGTGGTTCATCAGCACCACGTCGCCACCGATCGCGAGCACGCCGAGCGGATACTGGCGGCATTGGCGCAGATATGTCTCCAGCAGCGCGGTCTCGGTTTCGCTGGCGAGCACGCGGAGCCGGTCCTGGATCTGGCTGCTCGCGCTGTTGGCGAGGGCGAGCATCAGCGGATCGGATCTGCTGGCCCAGCAGGTGAGATCGATGACGCCCAGCACCGAGCGCGTCAGCGGGTGGCGAATGGGCGAGCCGGCACACGCGAGCCCGCCGAGGGTGCCGAGATAGTGTTCGCCGCCACGAATGAACGTCGGGGTGGCTGTTTCCAGCGTGGTGCCGATTCCGTTGGTGCCGACGAAGTCCTCGGCATAGCTGTAGCCGGGAGCGAGTTGCACACCGTCGAGTGTGCGCATGATTGTGGCATCGGCGGCGCAGCGCTCGAGCAAGAGCCCATCCGACGAGGTCAGGATGACGCTGACAGCCTGGTCGGCCAGATCGCTCGCGAGCCGCTGCAGCACCGGCGCAGCGGCGCTCACCAGCGGGGAGTCGAGATTCGGTTCCCGCACATAAGGCAGCTCCACACGGTCGGGATGGATCTGCAGCGCGCGCGATCGGCACCACGAATTGAGCACAGTGTCGCGCACCGGCGGGAAATCGAGCGAACCCACCGTGAGGAATTGTTCGCGCGCCTTTTCTGGGCTCACGGCGACGTCGGCTCGAGGATCCGGCATCTGCTCATACCTCGGTGCTTGTTGCTCAACCCATGGTGGCGGCCGTCTCAGTGGATGACGCGTCTCAGATTGAGACCGTCAGTCTATCGCTTCCGCTGTGTCATGGGCACAGGGAGAAGTGCTTCGCACAGCAATACCAGGAGGAAGACGTTTGAGCCGCCAGAGCCTCAGCAAGGCTGATCGAAAGGTCACCGATCTATCGGGGGAGCCGACCTTCGCAGAGGTACGACCCCGCGCCGAGCTGCCGGATGAGTTCTTCGCACTGTTCCTCGACCCGACCCTTACCTACAGTTGCGCGTTCTGGCCCCACCCGGACGACACCTTGGAACGAGCCCAGTTGGCGAAGATCGACCTCGCTCTGGCCCAGTGCGATCTGCGCCCGGGGATGACCTTGTTGGATGTCGGTTGTGGCTGGGGTACGACCATGTTGCGCGCCATGGACACCTACGGGGTGAATGTGATCGGGCTGACTCCCAGCCGCAACCAGTACCGGTATGTGCGGAATCTGCTGGTCGACCGGGTGGTCCGAGGGCGCCCCTATGGTGGGGTGCGGCTGCAAGGCTGGGAGGAATTCGACCGCCGCGCAGACCGGATCGTGTGCATCGGTGCGTTCGACCCCTTCGAACGAGACCGCTACGGCGAGTTCTTCGAATTCGCTTACCGCACACTGCGCGCCGATGGAGTGCTGCTGCTGCAGGCCATCGTCGGCGACAACCGCGACGACCTGTGTGCATACGGAATTCAGCACACCGGCATCGATGACGCATTCATCCGGTTCCTCACCGAAACCATCTTCGGCGGCGGCCCGCTGCTGCCCCCAAGCGGACGCGACCCCAAAGGTGTCACCGCATACGCCGAAGACGCCGGATTCACCGTTACCGGCATGCAGTCGATGGGGCCGCACTACGCCACCGCCCTCGACCAGTGGGCCGATGCATTGCACGAGCACCGCGACCGCGCCATCGAGCTCGCCGGACCCGACACCTACAACGCCTACATCCGGTATCTGACCGGATGCGCCGACTACGCCCGCCGCGGCCGCATCGACGTCATGCAATTCACGTGCACCAAACCCGGCCCAACGCAGTGAACCAGACACATGACCAGCGACGACAGATCGCCGCCGACAGATATACCACGACGGTGTCGGGTCCTGCCGACAGCTTCTATCGGCGAATTCATGAGTTCTTATGGTCTCAGCTGGGTCCGGTCGCCGATCTCGATGTCTTGGACCTGGGGTGTGGGCACGGTTGGCTGGCCGAACAGATACGACGGGCCGGTGCCCGTGTCACGGGCCACCGAGTGGACTCAATATCAGAAGTGGTTCAGCACCATCCCCACCATGCTCGCGATGTCGTGCAGCCCATCTGATCGAACAACGAAACTGCAGCGCGGCTGACCTACAACTTCCTTGACGCTGATAGAGCTGGTGGGGTGCAACCGGATCGGCCGCCCCGGTGTGAGTAGATCGCGTTCGAAGCTTAGTTTCCCTCCAACACGGCCTCGGCTTCCTTTTGCAGGTCGTTGAAGGATTCCTTGCCGATGTCGACGGTGACGTTCTGGATGGTTCCTCCGGCGAACGTGGCGGGGCTCTGGTATTGCGGGGAGATGGTGTCGCCACTGTCGTAACCGATGCTGAGTCCCTCGCCGGCGAGGCCGAATCTGGCGGGTTGGGCGCGCATCGTGTCCTTGCTGACGGGTCGGCCGTCGATGTACAGCGTTGTGGTGCCTACGGATTCGCCGTGTTGCCCAGAGGCTTCGCGGCTGAATTCCATGCCGAGAGTGTGTTTGCCCGGAGGGAGCGGTGCCCAGGCGACGAAGTCCTGTTCGGGTTGGATGCCCAGGAAGTTGTAGACGTAGTGCAACCTGTGGTCCTTGATGAACAGGGTGTGTCCGCCGAAGCGGGAGCCGTGGGCGAAGATGACGCCTCGGGCTTCGGGGGTGAGGTCGACGTTGGCGACGATCTTGTAGGACCTGCCGCAGACATTGACCGCGGCGGCGTCGGGGACCGGCGAGGCACCCGGGTAGTAGACGTAGCGGTCGCGGGGCGGTTCGGGTTTGGGTCGTTGGACGCCGAGTTGTTCGACGACGGAACGGTCGTCGAGGGGCAGGACGTAGTTGTCGTGGGCTTCTTGGTTCCAGGCGTTGATCAGTTCCTCGAGCTTGTCGGGGTACTGGTCGGCGAGGTTCTTGGATTCGGAGCGGTCCTCGTCGACGTGGTAGAGCTCCCATTTATCCTGGTCGAAGTGGCCCTTGTTGCCGAGGGCGGCGTGCAGCGACGCGGCTTTCCAGCCGTTCTCCCAGATGCCGCGGGTGCCGAGCATGGCGTAATACTGGCGTTTCTTCGTGGTGGGCGTGTCGGCGTTGTCGAAGCTGTAGCGCATCGACACACCATTGATCGGGTATTGCTTCACCCCGCGGAACTCATCGGGCATCTGGATGCCGGTGACCTCCAGAATGGTCGGCACGATGTCGGTGCAATGGTGGTATTGGTGCCGGATCTGTCCCTTGGCCTTGATTCCCTTGGGCCAGTGGATCACCATCGGGTCGCAGGTGCCGCCGGAGAACTGTGCGTAGCGTTTGAACATCTGGAACGGAGTGGAGAATGCTGCGGCCCAGCCGGTCGGATAATGATTGTAGGTGTCGGGGCTGCCGAGCCGGTCCAGATATCGCATGTTCTCGGCGAGATCGTCGGGGTAGCCGTTGAAGAATTTGTTCTCGTTGACCGACCCGTTCGGCGAACCTTCGCCGGAAGCGCCATTGTCGGCGCAGTAGAAGATGACGGTGTTGTCGAGCTGCCCGGTCTGCTCCAAATAGTCGACGATGCGCCCGATCTGGACGTCGGTGTACTCGGAGAACCCGGCGAACACCTCTGCCATCCGCGAGAACAATCGTTTCTCGTCGGGATCGAGCGAATTCCAGGGCCGCACCGCGTCCGCTGCGAGCGCGACGTCTTTGGGCAGCGGGTTGATCGGCGTGAGGGCGGTGCCTTTCGGCATGATGCCCTTGTCGATCATGCGCTCGAGTACCCATTCCCGGTACGCCTCGTAACCGTCGTCGAACTGGCCTTTGTATTTGTCGGCGTATTCGGCTGGGCTGTGGTGCGGCGCGTGGCTGGCACCGGGGCAGAACCACATGTACCAAGGTTTGGACGGGTTGCTCGACCTCTGGTCGCGCAGCATTTTGAGGGCGTTGTCTGCCAGGTCCCTGGACAGGTGATAGCCCTGCTCCGGGCTGTAGGGTGCCTCGATGAACCGGTTGTCCTCCGCCAGGTTCGGGTACCAGTTGTTGGTTTCACCGCCGAGGAACCCGTAGAAGCGGTCGAAACCTTTCTGCAGCGGCCATTCCGATTTGGTGCCTCCGCTGGAGATGTCGCTTTCGGGCACGTTGTGGTTCTTGCCGAGCCAGAACGTGCTGTAGCCGTTGTCCTGGAGCACCTGCGCGACCGTCGCGCACTGTGCGGGCAGGCGGCCCGCCGCGCCGGGAAAACCGTTGGTGCCCTCGACGATTGACGCGAATCTGTTCACGTGATGGTTGCGGCCGGTCAAGAAGCAGGATCGGGTGGGCGAGCACAGGGCCGTGGTGTGCCACTGGGTGTAGGTCAGCCCATCGTTGGCGAGGCGTTGCAGTACCGGCATATTGATCCGGCCGCCATACGGTGACCAGGATGCCAACCCGACGTCGTCGAACAGCACCACCAGCACATTCGGGGCGCCGTCGGGTGCCTTCTTGACCTCGTACGGGGTCCAGTCCGGCTTGGAGTCGCGCACGTCGAGTTCGACCTTGCCGTGGAATCCGTCGTCGATCCCGGTTCCGTAACCGGGCGGAGTGTCGTTCTTGGATTTGTCGCACGCGGCCATCAGCGGGACGGCGGCGGCAGTTGCTCCTGCCGCGGCGAAGCCACCCAGAATGGAACGCCTGGATAACTTATTGCCGGGAGGATGAGGAGTGGAATTGGATTCGAGCGAAGACTGCTCGTCGTACCGGTCCATGATTAAATGACTAACCTTTCGATATCAATTCGATGTAGGGCCATAGCGTCAAGCGAATCGAAGTTTCCGAAGCGCAGTCAGAAACTGAAAAGTGGCCAGCCGATATGGCCTATGACGGTGCCTCCTGGTCGCGGCCGTAGTGCCGGGTCGCTGCGGTCGGGCGGTCATTCGGACACGGCGCAACGGAACCCGAGGTGGCACGTCGCCGTGTCCTCGGTCTGGCCCTGGCGCGCCGCGGGCCGATACCGCAGGCAATAGTTCGGTGCGCACAGATACGAACCGCCCTTGACCACGCGACGCGGGAACCGCTCACCGAACTCCGGTTCTGGTGGCGCATCAGCGCGTGCGGCACTGGTCGCGGGTGCACAGCACGAGCCCGCCGGAGCGCGGTGTTCCGGACGGAAGTAGTCGGTGGTCCACTCCCACACGTTGCCCGCCACATCGAACAGTCCGTACCCGTTGGGCGGGTAGGTGCCGACCTTGGTCGTGCCCGGCTGCGTCGTCTGGCCCTTGCCCGGTAAGAACTCCCACGGAAACCGGCCCATCCATGTGTTGGCCATCCGCCGCCCCCGCGGGGCGAACTCCGCACCCCACGGGAAGGTCGCCGCGTCCAATCCGCCGCGGGCGGCGAACTCCCATTGGGCCTCGTTCGGCAGCGTCTTTCCGGCCCACTCGGCATAGGCGGCGGCGTCGGCGTAGGCGATGTGGGTGACGGGGTGGTGCGTGCGCCCATCCAGATTTGTGCCCGGCCCGCCCGGATGTCGCCAGTTCGCGCCCGGAACGTAGGACCACCACAGGTGCCAATCATCCAGTGGCACCGGTTTGCCCGGCGAACGGAACACCAATGCGCCCGGCACGAGGTCTGCGGGATCGGCACTGGGGAAGTTCGCCGGGTCGATTTCTCGCTCGGCCATCGTCACATATCCCGTCTCACGCACGAACCGGTGGAATGCCGCGTTCGTCACTGGGTGGATGTCGATCCAGAACGGCTCCACCACAACTTCACGCACCGGCTGTTCCTCAGGGAAGAAATCCAGCGAACCCATGGCGAACACGCCGCCCGGGACCCGCGCCATACCCTTACGCCCGACCGCTACCGCATTACCTGACATCGTCCGTGCCTCCAGCTGAACCGATCAGAACCTCATGCACTCTCAGACAGTGCTGAGCCAACCTACTTCCGTCATCCGATGCGCTCGGCGACCCACGAAAGAGGGTTTCGATGCGGAGCGTGGTCGCAAACGCGGTCTTCCGCAGACAGCGCTTCATCTTCACGTCCGCGCGGTGCGCGCCGGAAGTCGCCACATCGACGCGCTGCCGGTCGTGGCGACCGCGGCGAGCAACCGGCGTACGACTCGCGCCTTCCGTGGGCCGTACGGGTACCACAGTGGTTCCCAAGGCAGGGGACGGATGCGCGGCGCGGTGACCGCCTGCTGACGCGTGTATTTGTGCAGGCCGGCGGCTCCGCCCAATCGTGCGCCGGATCCCGACCGCTTCCACCCGCCGTGCGGCAGTCCCATCTCGAAGAGATTGGTGACCGTGTCGTTGATGTTGACCGCACCGACCTCCAGCGCACGGGCGATCTGCGCGCCGCGGGCCGGATCGCGGGTCCACACCGATGCGGACAAGCCGTACACCGACTGATTCGCGCGTCGGATCGCCTCGGCGGCGTCGGCGACCTTCACGATCGGGATGGTCGGCCCGAAGGTCTCCTCGCGCAGGCAGGTCATCGACTCGTCGACGTCGACGAGCACGGTTGGCGCGAGGAAGGGCCCGCCTGCGTCACCGCCGCCGATGAGCGCTGTGGCTCCGGCCGCGACGGCCTCGTCGATGTGACGCTGCGCGATCGCACGCTGGGCCGGTGTGGCCATGGCGCCGATGTCGACGGAGTAGTGCATGGTGTCGTCGCCTTGGCGCAGCCCGGCGATGTAGTCCACCAGGTTCGTGACGAAGCGGTCGTAGACCGGCGCCTCGACGTATACCCGTTCGACCGAGATACACGCTTGCCCGGAGTTGAGCAGTGCGCCCCAGGCGATTCCGCGCACCGCCCGATCCAGGTCCGCGTCCGCCAGCACGATCGCCGGATCCTTGCCTCCGAGTTCCAGGCTGTAGGGGATCATCCGGTCGACGCACCGGTGTGCGATGGCCTGCCCGGTGTGGGTGGATCCGGTGAACTGGACGTAGTCCACGTTCTCGACCACTGCGGCACCGGTCTCGCCGGTGCCGGTGACCACCGCGAACACCGCCGGCGCCCCGATCTCCTGCCAGCCGCGCTGCAGTTCCAGCGCCGTCAGCGGTGTCACCTCCGACGGCTTGAGCAGCACCGCCGCGCCGGCAAGCAGGGCCGTGATCGCATCCGCGCCGGGAATCAGCAGCGGGAAGTTCCACGGGGAGATCACACCCACTACCGGGAAGGGACGGTGGATCCGCATCATCCGCTTCGGTGTGCTCAGCAGTCCCGACGGACGGACGCGTTCGTCGGCGAGGAACTCCATGGCGTGCCGGGCAAAGTAGCTGATCGCCTCGGCCACGAACGGCAGCTCGATTTCCGCTTCGGCACGCGGCTTGCCCGACTCGGACTGCAGCACATCGGCGATGCGATCCCGTTCTGCGAGCAGCCACTCGCGCAGCTTGCGCAGCCAGCCGGCCCGGGCGGCGGGACCGATCGCCTCCCATTCCCGTTGCTGCTCACGCAATTCCCGGACGATCGCGGCCACCGCCTCGGGCCGCTCGCTGGGTACCGTTGCCAGTACTGTGCCATCGACCGGCGACAGCACCTCGATCTTGCCGGTCATGCCGCGCCACCGGTGAGCCGCCGGTGATAGCGCTCCCGTAGTACGGGATCGACGTGCATGGCACCGACGTCGATCTTCAGTGCATGTAGCAGCGCATACTGCGCGGTGGTGGGCAGGATCGCCATCGATGAGAGAAGTCGGCCGAGCGATTTCGGAATTACCGCTCGCCGCTTGCGTTTCGCGACCGCCGCGACGATTCCAGCGGCCACGTCCTCGGGATCGACGGTCGTGATGCCTGTCATCCATTTGGGCATTCGTGTTCCGGCGGACAGCTCGGTACGGACGACGCCCGGCAATACGAGCGTGACGGCCACACCATCGGTGCGCAGCTCCCGCTCGAGCGTCTCGGTGAACCCGATCACGAAACGCTTTGTCCCGCAGTAGGTGGCCAGACCCGGCAGTACCGTCACCCCGGCCAGCGATGCGATGTTGACGATGTGTCCGCTGCCCCGTCGCCGGAACCGCTGCACGGCGAGCCGGGAGCCGATGAGTACGCCGTTCACGTTGATATCCACCATCCGCGCGGTCATCGCGGGATCCTCGTCGGAGAACAGTCCGGTCGGCATGATGCCCGCGTTGTTCACCAGCACGTCGAGCGGGCCAAGCTCGGCTTCGGCGGCGGCGAGAAAGCTCGCGAAGGAGTCCGCGTCGGTGACGTCGAGTGGCAGTCCGACGATGCGGGCGCCGGGGCGGGCGGACAATTCGGCGGCGGTCTGGGCGGCGAGCCCGGCGTCGATGTCACCGATCGCGACGGCGGCGCCGGCGGCGAGGAACGCCGCCGCGGTCGCCCGGCCGATGCCACGGGCGCCGCCGGTGACGGCAATCACCTTGCCGCGCAAGCCTTGTGGTGAAACATATGGTCGGGCCATCTCAGGCACCCTCTTTCGTAGTGTAGAGCGCGTCGATCTCGTTCGCGTATTTCGCCGAGATCCGGCCGCGCTGGAGTTTGAGGGTGGGGGTGACCTCGTCTCCGCCGGGCTCCCAGTACACGGGCAGAATCGTGAACTTCTTGATCTGCTCCACCCGTGACAGCTTCGCGTTCGCCCGCGCGACAGCCTCGTCGATGAGGCGCCGGACCTCCGGATGTTCGGCGAGCCTCGCCGCCGATCCATCGGCGAGGCCGCGCTCGCGGGCGAATGTCGCGCCAGCGTCCGGGTCGAGTGTGACCAGCGCGGTGACGTACTTGCGCCGGTCCCCGATGGCGGCGACGCAACCGATCATCGAGCATGCGGTTTTGACCGCGTTCTCGATGTTGGCCGGTGACATGTTCTTTCCGGCGGAGTTGATGATCAGCTCTTTCTTGCGGTCGACGATCGTCACGTATCCGTCGGCGTCGAGGGAGCCGATATCGCCGGTGTGCACCCAGCCGTCGGCGTCGATCGTTTCGGTGGTGCGCACCGGATCATTGCGGTATCCCCGCATGACCCCCGGAGTTCGCACGAGCAGTTCGCCGTCCTCGGCTTGCCGGATCTCCACATCGCGCAGCGGCGTGCCGACCGTCCCCGGCCGGATCGCGCCGGGCGGATTGATCGTGGTCACCAGGATTTCCGACATACCCCAGCCTTCACAGCACGGAATACCCAGTCCGAGAACGAATTCCAAGGACTCGGGAGCGATCGGCGCGGCGCCGGTGAGTGCGAGCGTCACTCGGTCGAGTCCGAGCTTCGCGGCGAGGCCGGACAGCACCAGGCGATCGGCGATCAGCTGCCGCAGGCGCTCGTGGAGCGGCGGGACCGTGCCCGCCAGCCGGTGCGCGGCCCCGCGACGTCCGACATCGAGCGCCCAGGACGCGATGGAGCGGCGCGGGAATTTCTCTGCCGCCACTGCGTTTTCGACGGCCGCCTGCAGCTTGTACCAGAGCATCGGAACCGCCAGGAACAGTGTCGGCCGCACCGTGGGCAACACGTCGATGAGTTCTCCACTGTTGGCCACGGTCGTGACCGTCGCTCCGGCGGCCGACGCTGCGTACTGCCCGAACCAGCGGTTCAGCGCGTGCGCGTCCGGCAGATAGGACACCAGCCGCCCGCCGAAGGCTCCGGCGGCGAATTCGGGGATGGCGAACACGGCTTCGGTGAAATACAGCAGGGCGCGATGGGTGAGTTCGACGCCCTTGGGCGGTCCGGTCGTGCCGGAGGTATAGATCAGCGCCAGCAGGTCATCGGGCCGCACTGCCCGCCACGCGGCCTCGAAGTCGAAGTCCGGGCGTCCGGCCGACTCCAATTCGGCCAGACTGATGATCTCGTCTCCATCTCCGTCGACGCAGACGACGTGCTGGACCTTGCCGTCACGGCGTGCCTCGAGCACCTTCGGAAAGAACTGCGCTTCACACACGACGACGGTGTTCTCGGCATTGGTGAACAGATAGCCGATCTGCTCGATGCTGCTGGTGTTGTAGATCGAGAACGGGGTCGCGCCGAGGTGATAGGTGGCCGTGTCGACCAGGTGGAATTCGGGGCGGTTGGTCAGCATGATCGCGACGATGTCGCCGTGGGAGACGCCGAGCGCCGCCAGGCCCGCGCCGATGCGCCGGACTCGCCGGGCGTATTCCCGCCAGGTGATCGACACCGCGCCATCCGAGGTTCGCAGCGCGATCTGGTCGGCGCGGGCCGCCGCCGTGGCCTGAAAAAGTTCGCAGAAGCTGTCGGCCTCGCGTATCCGCTCGATCGCCGTTGATTCGGGCATTGGAATCCTTCAGCAGATGGGTACGTTTCGCGGTAATTTTGTACCCAAATGGGTACCCAGTCAAGAGCCTCTGTACGATGAGCTCCTGAATTTCGAGCCATGGAGAGTCGGAAGCGAAGGATTATCGATGCCAGCTGCGCGGACCAGCCCACGCCGGACGGGCACGGTGCGCCGGATGACCGAGGAGCGGCGCGACGAGATCCTGCAGCGCCTGGAAACCATCATCCTGGCCGAAGGCTTCGGCTCCCTGACGATCGACGAAATCACCAGCCGGCTGCAGTGTTCGAAGTCCACCCTGTACTCCGTCGCGCCCAGTCGGGAGCAGCTGATCATCAAAACGCTCGAGCGCGTCTTTCGTGTCCGAGCCGAGAAGATCGATCGGCAAGCCCGCGCGGCGGACACACCGCGAGAACGAATCATCAGCCATATCAACGGAGTTCGCGACGAGATGGCGACCCTCTCGCGTGCCTGCTATGCGGATATGCGAGCCTTCGAGCCCGGCGATGACCTGTACCGCCGCAACGCTCACGCCTCGGCCGACCGGTTGCGCGAGTTCATCGACGAAGGCATCTCGGACGGATCGT